>JAYFRU010000127.1:0-8281 GCA_040946965.1 Burkholderia sp.
CTCCTCAGTGCGCTGAAAATACCAGGTGTACCTCGCTGGCTTCTGCGCCGTAAGAGCGGGTTCGCTGAGCGCTTACGGAGTTCGGCGGCGACTGGCGCGCGCTCGCCTTCGGCGTCAGCGTGGGCGGTTTCGGTTTCGCGAGCAGCTCGCTGGCGAACCTGATCGCGGTGCGCCTGGCGAAGACACCGGGCCTCTGGGGGCCGTTCCATCTGGTGTGCTTTCCGTTCGGCCTGATCGCCTTCGTGATCGGCGGGCGCTGGTTGCATTTCGTCTAGCTGTCGCGTTCGGTGTTTCGTCTACCGCAGCGAAACGAAAACAAGCTGTAAGGTGCACGCGCGACGCGCCTTACAACTGTTGTCTGACGTCGGAAATTGACGCGATTTTCCACGCAACTCGCCGCGATTTCGTAGTGTTTTTGTCGCCTGCAAAACCTTGAATCGCTTGCGGGTATCGCTTACAATCGCTCGGATTTGTTAGCACAGCCAGCCTGAAAGTTTCTGGAAAGCTGAGGGGTGTGCGGCGATTTTGCGGAAGACGAAGATGGCGGGTCAAGCGCCGGAAGACAGGCACGACGATCATCGCCACGCGCAGCAGGTCGCTGGCGTGCAGCGGCACGGTGTTCCACACGCGGAAGACGATTGGGAAGCCGGGCAGCAGGATAACAATATCGTTCCGCTCACGCGGGCCGAGGCGGAAGCGCTGTTCGGTCCGGATGTGAGCCGGCCATTTCGCGTCACCCCGTTTCGGGTGGTGATCGCGCAGGTGGTCTTGTCCCTGGTTGCAACGCTGGCGTGGTGGCTGTTTTCGAAGTCACCGGGTGCCGCTGCGCAGTCGGCAATGCTGGGCGGAGCGATCGGCTGGGTACCGAGTGCGGTGTTTGCAGCGAGACTGAGGTTCGGCGGTGCGAACACCGTGATGGGCTGGATGTTCGGCGAGGCGCTGAAGCTGGGCGTGACGATTGCGATGTTCACCTCGGTGGCGCTCCGGTTTCCGGATGTGCTCTGGGTGCCGCTGCTCGTCACCTATCTCGTCGCCTTGAAGACCTACTGGCTCGCACTCGCCTGGCGGTAAAGCATCTTGCAGCCAATCGATGTCGGATTTCGACGCGTACGCAGCGCAGCGTATGCAAGTATCGCAGTTCGACTCGAGGTTGCGCTCTCGTGCTTCCGCAATAATTTCTTGCGGTAATACGCAAAACAGCGATTTTCGACAATTGGGTGGCATTAACGATTATGGCAGCTAGCGAAAGCACGCACGCTCTGGATCCGTCCGAGTACATTGCGCACCACTTGCAGAACTTCACCTCCTCGCATCAGACGTCGATCGTCGACTTCCATGTGTGGAATTTCGATACGCTGTTCTGGTCGATCGTCTGTGGTCTCGTGACCATCCTGGTGCTGCGCCTTGCTGCTCGCAAGGCCACGCCGGGCGTGCCGGGCCGCTTCCAGTGCCTGATCGAGATGATCGTCGAGATGGTCGAGGATCAATCGAAGGCCGTGGTGCACGGCAACCGGACCTTCATCGCGCCGCTGGCCCTGACGGTATTCGTCTGGGTGCTGCTGATGAACTCCCTCGACTTCCTCCCCGTCGACCTCCCGGGCCGCGTGATCGGCGCGCTGGGCCTGGCCGGCGTGATCCCCAATCACCGCATCGTCCCCACCGCCGACCTGAACGGCACGCTCGGCATCGCGCTCGGCGTGTTCATCCTGATGCTCTACTACAGCATCAAGATCAAGGGCGTCGGCGGCTTCGCACACGAGCTGGTCTCGGCACCGTTCGGCGCGCACCCGCTGCTGTGGCTCCCGAACCTTGCGTTGAACATCGTCGAATACGTCGCCAAGACCGTTTCGCTCGGCATGCGGCTGTTCGGCAACATGTACGCAGGTGAACTGGTGTTCCTGCTGATCGCTCTGCTGGGCAGCATGTGGAGCTTCGGCGGCGACGCGACGGTTCTCGGTTTCGTCGGTCATGTGATCGCGGGTAGCATCTGGGCAATCTTCCACACCCTGATTGTTCTGTTGCAGGCATTCATCTTCATGATGCTGACGCTGGTGTATCTCGGCCAGGCGCACGAATCGCACTGTGCGGGCGTCCGGTAGAAGAGTCTTCGTTTTTAAATCTCTAGTTCCAAGTCTTTTCACATAGGAGTGATCATGCAAGCATTCATCGCCAACATCCAGGGTCTGACCGCTATCGGTATCGGCATCATCATCGGCCTGGGTGCCGTCGGCGCCTGTATCGGTATCGGCTTGATGGGCGGCAAGTACATCGAAGCCTGCGCACGTCAGCCTGAGCTGATCAACCCGCTGCAGACCAAGATGTTCCTGCTGGCTGGCCTGATCGACGCGGCATTCCTGATCGGTGTTGGTGTGGCGATGCTGTTCGCGTTCGCGAACCCGCTCCTGTCGAAGCTCGCAGGCTAAGGTTCCCCGGAAATATTGCGCCTACCTGACGGGCGCAGGGCGGAACGGAGACCGGGCGCTGATCGGATGCAACTCGATGAGCACCTTACCGTTTCATTTTCCCGGAATAGCAGACTAAGGAAACACCGTGAATCTCAACGCAACCCTGTTTGCGCAAATGGTCGTGTTCCTGATCCTCGCGTGGTTCACGATGAAGTTCGTGTGGTCGCCGCTGATCAACGCACTCGACGAACGCGCGAAGAAGATTGCCGACGGTCTCGCCGCAGCGGAAAAAGGCAAGGCGGAACTCGCAGCGGCGCACAAGGCCGCTGACCAGGAACTCGCGCAGGCCCGTACCGACGGACAGCAACGCATCGCCGACGCCGAAAAGCGCGCGATCGCCGTCGCGAACGAAATCAAGGCGAACGCGCAGGCCGAAGCGGCCCGCATCGTCGCCCAGGCGAAGGCCGACGCCGAACAGCAAATCGTGAAGGCCCGTGAACTGCTGCGCGCGGATGTCGCGACGCTGGCCGTCAAGGGCGCCGAACAGATCCTGAAGCGCGAAGTCGACCAGGCGGCCCACGCCGAACTGCTGAATCAACTGAAAGCCGAGCTCTGATCATGGCCGAATTTGCAACCATCGCCCGCCCTTACGCAGAAGCGCTGTTTCGCGTGGCCGAGGCTGGTGACGTCGCCGCCTGGTCCACCCTCGTCAAGGAGCTGGCCCAGGTTGCGCAACTGCCCGAAGTCCAGTCTGTCGCGTCCAACCCGAAGGTCGGACGCGAACAGATCGTCGAGCTGCTGATCGCTGCGGTGAAGCCGCCGCTAGCGAGCGGCACGGAAGCGAAGAACTTCGTGCAAATGCTGGTCGACAATCACCGCACCGTGCTGCTGCCGGAGATCGCCGTGCAATTCGAGGCGTTGAAGAATGCGCGCGAAGGCGCCGCCGACGTGCAGATCGTCAGCGCGTTTCCGCTCGAAGGCGCGCCGCTCGCCGAGCTGCTCGCGAGCCTCGAACGGAAATTCGCACGCACGCTGAAGCCGACGGTCGAGGTCGCCCCGTCGCTGATCGGCGGCGTGCGCGTGACGGTCGGCGACGAAGTGCTCGACACCTCGGTGCGCGCGCGGCTGGTCAGCATGCAAAGCGCACTGACCGCCTGAGCGCCGCAGCCGGCACGCAACAGAATTGAACATCAGGAGCGAATATGCAACTCAATCCCTCTGAGATCAGCGAGCTGATCAAGAGCCGGATCCAGGGCCTTGAAGCGAGCGCGGACGTTCGCAACCAGGGCACCGTGATCTCCGTGACGGACGGCATCGTGCGCATTCACGGCCTGTCGGACGTGATGCAGGGCGAAATGCTCGAGTTTCCGGGCAACACCTTCGGCCTCGCGCTGAACCTCGAGCGCGACTCGGTCGGGGCCGTGATTCTGGGCGATTACGGCCGCATCTCCGAAGGCAACATCGTCAAGACGACGGGTCGCATTCTGGAAGTGCCGGTCGGTCCGGAACTGATCGGCCGCGTGGTCGATGCGCTCGGCAACCCGATCGACGGCAAGGGCCCAGTCAACGCCAAGACCACAGACGCGATCGAGAAGATCGCTCCGGGCGTGATCTGGCGTCATGGCGTGTCGCAGCCGGTGCAGACCGGCGTCAAGTCGATCGACGCGATGGTGCCAATCGGCCGCGGCCAGCGCGAGCTGATCATCGGCGACCGCCAGACCGGCAAGACCGCCGTGGCGCTCGACACGATCATCAACCAGAAGGGCAAGGACCTCGTCTGTATCTACGTCGCGATCGGCCAGAAGGCTTCGTCGATCATGAACGTGGTGCGCAAGCTCGAGGAAACCGGCGCGATGGAATACACCATCGTCGTGTCGGCCTCGGCCTCGGATTCGGCCGCGATGCAGTACCTCGCGCCGTACGCCGGCTGCACGATGGGCGAATACTTCCGCGACCGCGGCCAGGACGCGCTGATAATCTATGACGATCTGACCAAGCAAGCCTGGGCCTATCGCCAGATCTCGCTGCTGCTGCGCCGTCCGCCGGGCCGCGAAGCCTATCCCGGCGACGTGTTCTATCTCCACTCGCGTCTGCTCGAGCGCGCCGCGCGCGTCTCGGCCGAGTACGTCGAGAAGTTCACGAACGACGAAGTGAAGGGCAAGACCGGTTCGCTGACGGCCCTGCCGATCATCGAAACGCAGGCAGGCGACGTCACGGCCTTCGTGCCGACCAACGTGATCTCGATCACGGACGGCCAGATCTTCCTGGAAACCGACCTGTTCAACGCGGGCATCCGTCCGGCAATCAACGCCGGCGTGTCGGTGTCGCGAGTCGGTGGCGCCGCGCAGACCAACGTCGTGAAGAAGCTCTCGGGCGGTATCCGCACCGACCTGGCTCAGTACCGCGAGCTGGCTGCCTTCGCGCAGTTCACCTCGGACCTGGATGCCACCACGCGCAAGCAGCTCGAGCGCGGTCGCCGCGTCACGGAACTGCTCAAGCAGCCGCAGTACCAGCCGCTGCAGGTTTGGGAACTGGCCGTTGCGCTGTTCTCGGCGAACAACGGCTACCTCGACGACGTCGAGGTGAAGGACGTGCTCGCCTTCGAGAAGGGCCTGCGCGAGTACCTGAAGACCAGCCACGCCGACCTGATCAAGCGTATCGAAGACACCAAGGCTTTGTCGAAGGAAGACGACGGCGCGCTACACGAAGCGCTGAAGTCCTTCAAGAAGTCGGGCGCCTATTGATCCGCGAGGGATACCTCGAGGCGATGCCAGGCGCGTGAGCGCTGACGCATCGCTTCGGTCAAGGAGCAAGCAATGGCTGGAATGAAGGAAATCCGCGGCAAGATCAAGAGCGTGCAGAACACGCGCAAGATCACCAAGGCGATGGAAATGGTCGCGGCATCGAAGATGCGCCGCGTGCAGGAACGCATGTGCGCTGCCCGTCCCTATGCCGACAAGGTCCGCGCGATCGCCGCGCACATGAGCCGCGCGAACCCGGAATACCGCCACCCGTTCATGGTGGCGAACGAGGAATCGAAGACGGCTGGCCTGATCCTCGTCACGACCGACAAGGGTCTGTGCGGCGGCCTGAACACCAACGTGCTGCGCACGACGGTGAGCAAGCTGAAGGAACTCGAGAAGCAGGGTCAGAAATGCGAGGCCACCGCGATCGGCAACAAGGGCCTCGGCTTCCTGAACCGCTTCGGCGGCAAGGTGGTCTCGCAGGTCGTCCAGCTCGGCGATACGCCGCATCTGGACAAGCTGATCGGTGCCGTGAAGGTGCAGCTCGACGCGTACTCGGAAGGCAAGCTGTCGGCTGTCTATATCGCCTACACGCGCTTCATCAACACGATGAAGCAGGAAGCGGTGATCGAGCAGCTGCTGCCCCTGTCGACCGAGCACTTCGAGAACGGTGCGGACGGTACGCCCAAGACTTCGTGGGACTACATCTACGAACCGGATGCGCAGGCGGTGGTCGACGAGCTGCTGGTGCGCTACGTCGAGGCTTTGGTTTATCAGGCAGTGGCGGAAAACATGGCGTCCGAGCAATCGGCGCGAATGGTCGCGATGAAGGCTGCGTCCGACAATGCGAAGACCGTGATCAGCGAGCTTCAGCTGTCGTACAACAAGAGCCGGCAGGCCGCGATCACGAAGGAGCTGTCGGAGATCGTCGGCGGTGCCGCCGCAGTGTAAGCGGATCAGCGACCGTTGCCTCGAAACTGCGCCCTTGCGCGAGTAAAGAATCAGGTATTGAAAGGAAAAGCGATGAGTACTACTGCTTTGGTAGAAGGCAAGATCGTACAGTGCATCGGCGCCGTTATCGACGTGGAATTCCCGCGCGACAGCATGCCGAAGATCTACGACGCGCTCACTCTGGATGGCTCGGAACTGACGCTCGAAGTCCAGCAGCAGCTGGGTGACGGCATCGTCCGTACCATCTGTCTGGGCGCATCCGACGGCCTGCGCCGCGGCGCGGCGGTGAAGAACACCGGCAAGCCGATCTCGGTGCCGGTCGGCAAACCGACCCTCGGCCGCATCATGGACGTGCTGGGTCGTCCGATCGACGAAGCCGGCCCGATCGAGAGCGAGCATCAGCGCTCGATCCACCAGAAGGCACCGGCGTTCGACGAACTGTCCCCGTCGACCGAACTGCTCGAAACCGGCATCAAGGTGATCGATCTGGTCTGCCCGTTCGCCAAAGGCGGCAAGGTCGGCCTGTTCGGCGGCGCCGGCGTGGGCAAGACCGTCAACATGATGGAGCTCATCAACAACATCGCGAAGGAGCACGGCGGTTACTCCGTGTTTGCGGGCGTGGGCGAGCGGACCCGTGAAGGGAACGACTTCTACCACGAGATGAAGGATTCCAACGTGCTGGACAAGGTCGCGCTGGT
The DNA here is from genome assembly GCA_040946965.1 of Burkholderia sp. Taxonomy (GTDB): domain Bacteria; phylum Pseudomonadota; class Gammaproteobacteria; order Burkholderiales; family Burkholderiaceae; genus Burkholderia. Next base: position 6,799 of record JAYFRU010000127.1, read on the forward strand.
CTACGGCCAGATGAACGAGCCGCCGGGCAACCGTCTGCGCGTGGCGCTGACCGGCCTGACGATGGCCGAGCACTTCCGTGACGAAGGCCTCGACGTGCTGTTCTTCGTCGACAACATCTACCGTTTCACGCTGGCCGGTACCGAAGTGTCGGCACTGCTGGGCCGGATGCCGTCGGCGGTGGGTTACCAACCGACGCTGGCCGAGGAAATGGGCAAGCTGCAGGAACGCATCACGTCGACCAAGACCGGCTCGATCACGTCCGTTCAGGCCGTGTACGTTCCGGCGGATGACTTGACCGATCCGTCGCCCGCCACCACCTTCGGCCACCTGGACGCCACCGTCGTGCTGTCGCGTGACATCGCCTCGCTGGGTATCTACCCGGCTGTCGATCCGCTCGACTCGACCTCGCGCCAGATCGACCCGAACGTGATCGGCGAAGAGCACTACACGATCACGCGCGGCGTGCAGCAGACGCTGCAGCGCTACAAGGAACTGCGCGACATCATCGCGATTCTGGGCATGGACGAACTGTCGCCGGAAGACAAGCAGACGGTCGCCCGCGCACGGAAGATCCAGCGCTTCCTGTCGCAGCCGTTCCACGTCGCGGAAGTGTTCACGGGCGCGCCGGGCAAGTACGTGCCGCTGAAGGAAACGATCCGTGGCTTCAAGATGATCGTCGAAGGCGAGTGCGACCACCTGCCGGAACAGGCGTTCTACATGGTCGGCACGATCGACGAAGCCTTCGAAAGGGCCAAGAAGATCCAGTAAGGTCAGGGTGAGTGGCAGGCGCGTGCCGCCTGCGCCGGCGCTTCGGTCGAGATCGGCTGACGCGCTTGCGCGAGGCGCGCTGCTTGCAACACGCTCGACCTGCCGTGCATGGGACGGGTCGCGGTGCGCCAGCGCCGGGATCCGTCGACAGGAGTCCATATGGCAACCATCAAAGTAGACGTGGTCAGCGCGGAAGAGGAAATCTTCTCGGGCCAGGCGAAGTTCGTCGCGCTGCCGGGCGAATCGGGTGAGTTGGGCATTCTGCCCGGCCACACGCCGCTCATCACCCGGATCCGTCCGGGTGCGGTGCGCATCGATTCCGAAGGCGGTCAGGACGAGTTCGTGTTCGTCGCCGGCGGCATTCTCGAAGTGCAACCGGGCGCCGTGACCGTGCTCGCCGATACCGCGATTCGCGGCCGGGATCTCGACGCCGCGAAGGCCGAGGAAGCGAAGCGTCGTGCCGAGGAAACGCAGCAGAACGCGAAGTCGGATATCGACCTCGCGAAGGCGCAGTCGGAACTCGCCACAGCGATGGCGCAACTCGAGGCAATCCAGCGTCTTGCCAAGATCCGCAGCAAGAACTGAAGCGTCGGTGCCCCGCGCACCGGCAGGAAGAAGCAGTCTTCGGGCTGCTTTTTTTTCGTGCGCCCGGCTGGGCGCACACACTTGGAGGTGAAAGTCCTCTACACGCCCGACAAGGGGAAGTGTTAGCCA
>JAYFRU010000128.1:0-8264 GCA_040946965.1 Burkholderia sp.
CTGGCTAACACTTCCCCTTGTCGGGCGTGTAGAGGACTTTCACCTCCAAGTGTGTGCGCCCAGCCGGGCGCACGGAACGAAAAACCGCCCGTCGGAACGGGCGGTTTGGCGGGCGCGCGAGGCGCCGGGTTTATTGCGGCGGCTGTTCGGTCTGATCGATGGCCGGTTGATGCTTGAACGGATCGTGCGCATGCGTCTGCAGACGTTCCATGTGCTTGACCACCTGACGGTCGAGCTTGTCGATCAACAGATCGATCGCCGCGTACAGATCGCCGTTGATGCTTTCGACGAAAATCTCTTTCTTGCCCTTCAGGTGCAGGTTGATTTCCGCACGCTGCCGCTTGTCCTTTTCCTTATGGTTGTCGACCGAGAGGATCACAGTGCCATCAACCACCTGGTCGCTATGCCGTAGCACCCTATCGAGCTTGGTGATCACGTGTTCGCGAATGGCAGGCGTCACTTCGAGATGGTGTCCACTGATCTTCAGGTTCATAGTGCTTCTCCCATGCAGGTGACCCCGACGCATCTACAGGCGGCGTCTGCCGGCGGGAGCGATCTCCGTGGATCGATGCGGAGCGGGCCCCGGGGGCGGACTATGCCTTCGACAGCGCGGTGGCCGGAAAACGCCCGCCGCGAGCAGCGGGCTACAGAGACTTGCGCAGATTCACTGCGGGGATCTTGAGGGCTTCGCGATACTTCGCAACCGTGCGGCGCGCGACCACGAAGCCTTGTTCCGCCAGCAGCTCGGCTATTCGGCTGTCCGAAAGAGGAGATTTCTGGTCTTCGGCTCCTATCAGTTGCTTGATGAGGGCGCGGATCGCCGTGGAAGAGGCAGCGCCCCCGGTATCTGTCGACACGTGTGATCCGAAGAAGTACTTAAATTCAAGAGTGCCGAGCGGGGTCAGCATGTACTTGCCGGTTGTCACACGGGAGACTGTCGACTCGTGTAGGCACAGCGTATCAGCTATTTCCCGCAAAACCAAGGGGCGCATGGCAATTTCGCCATGTGCAAAAAAGTTCTTCTGACGCTCGACGATGGCTTGCGCGACACGCAGGATGGTCTCGAATCGCTGCTGGATATTCTTGATCAGCCAGCGTGCTTCCTGGAGCTGCTGCTTGAGCGAACCGGCGCTCGGATCGCCCCGGCTGTTGCGCAGGATATTGGCGTAGAGGTGGTTGATGCGCAGCTTCGGCACCACCTCGGGATTGATCTCGGCGAGCCAGTTCTGGCCGCTCTTGCGGACCATGATGTCGGGCACCACGTAGTCCGCCTCGGTCTTGCCGTAAGCGGCGCCGGGGAAGGGCTCGAGCGAGCGGATCAGCGCATGGGCGTCGCGCAGCTCGTCGTCGTTGGCCTTCAACTGCTTGCGCAGCCGCGTGAAGTCGCGCGCGGCCAGCAGTTCGAGATGCTGCGAGACGATGTCGATCGACAGTGTGCGGGTGGGGGACGGATCGAGCCGCAATAATTGCAGGCGCAGGCATTCGGATGCCGAGCGGGCGCCGACGCCGGCCGGGTCGAAGCTGTGCAGCAGCGCCAGCGCGGCGCCCAGTTCGTCGAGCTCGACCTCGATCTCCTCGGGCAGGTCGGTCAGTACTTCGTCGAGCCCCGCGCCGAGATAACCGTCGTCGTCGAGCGATTCGATCAGGAACAGCACCAGGGCGCGGTCGCGCGGGCCCGCCTGGGTCACGCGCAATTGTGCGGACAGGTGGTCGCGCAGCGAGGTCGAGGCCTCGTGCACCTGCAGAGGCGGGAGGTCGTCGTCGTCGGACGCGCTCGACGAGCGGCCGTAGTCGTCGAGATTCCACTGATTTGAATCGCCGCTGTCGGCGTTGTTGTAGTTGTAGTCGTCACCGTTGCGTGAGTCGTCGCGCTCCGAGCGCTCGCCCGAGGCCTCGCTGCCGTTCGAACCGCCGCCGTGCATCGGCTCGGGGGCCGAAGAGGGGGGCGCCTGGGCGATCAGCGTGCCGTCGGCGCCCACGCGCAGCGGGCTCGCGATCCATTCGTCGTTCTCGAGCAGCGGGTTCTGGGCGATGGCCATCGCGACTTCCTGCTGCAGCTCGAGCGTCGACAACTGCAGCAGCCGGATCGACTGCTGAAGCTGGGGCGTGAGCGCGAGGTGCTGCGACAGGCGAAGTTGGAGGCTGGCTTTCATGGCAAAAAGGAATCGTTACCTGAAGTTTGCCACGTAGGCGGCGCGTTGCGGGAGGCGGGATGATACGAAGCGCGCGATGCGCCCGCCCGTGCGTGGTCGCCGGGACGGCGCACGGAGCTTGCGACCGGGCGCGGGCGCCCGGCGTGCCGGCAGGCGCGGGGCGGCGCCGGGCACGCGGCGCCACGCGCCGGCTTACATGCGGAAATGCTCGCCGAGGTAGACGCGGCGGACGCTTTCGTTCTCTATGATGTCCTGCGGGGCGCCGGCGGCGAGCACCGAGCCATCGCTGATGATGTAGGCGTGGTCGCAGATGCCGAGCGTCTCGCGCACGTTGTGGTCGGTGATCAGCACACCGATGTTCCGTTGCTTCAGGAACTTGACGATCTTCTGGATCTCGAGCACCGCGATCGGGTCAACGCCGGCGAAGGGCTCGTCGAGCAGGATGAAGCTGGGATTGCTGGCCAGCGCGCGGGCGATCTCGACGCGGCGGCGCTCGCCGCCCGACAGCGACAGCGCGGGGTTGTCGCGCAGATGGCCGATCTGCAGCTCGTCGAGCAGCGCCTCGGTGCGCGAGGCGATCTCGTCCTTGCTGAGCAGCTTGCCGTTGTCGCCGTGCTGCAGCTCGAGCACGGCGCGGATGTTCTCCTCGACGGTCAGCTTGCGGAATACCGAGGCTTCCTGCGGCAGGTAGGACAGGCCCAGCGAGGCGCGCTTGTGGATCGGCAGCAGGCTGATCGGGCTGCCGTTCAGCGAGATGTCGCCGGCGTCGAGCGGCACCAGGCCGACGATCATGTAGAAGGAGGTGGTCTTGCCCGCGCCGTTCGGGCCGAGCAGGCCGACCACTTCGCCGCTCTTCACGTCGAGCGAGACATCCTTGACGACGGTGCGCGAGCCGTAGCGCTTCTTCAGGTTGCGTACCACCAGCGAACTGGTGGTGCCGGCGGGCTGTCGGTTCGGCAGGGCGTTCACGGGTTCGGCTCCTGGATCGAGTTCGACGGCGCGAGCGTCGCGCTCGCGCCGTCGAGCGGGGCCGGGCCGCCGCTCTTGGGCGACAGCATGGCGCGCACGCGGCCGGTCGGGTTGCCCGGCGCGGCCACGTCGTTGCCACCCTTGGCGGTGTAGAAATCACGCTGGCCGTCGTAGGTGATCACGCTGCCGTGCACCGTGTCGGTGACCGTCGAGAGGCCCTGCAGGCGGCGCACCGTGGCATTGCGGGTGAGCGTGGTGAGATCCTGCTTGCCGTCGTAGTCGATGCGTTCGGCGTCGCCGTCGATGTATTCGTCGATGCCCTCGCGCTTCTGGCGGAACGAGGCGTGCTTCATGCTGCCCGGCGCCATGGTGGCGGTCGCGTACTGGTAGCCCTGCGGATCCTGGCGCACCTCGACGCGGTCGCCCTTGATCAGGATCGTGCCCTTCGTGATCACGACATTGCCGGTCGCGACCGTGACCTGCTTCAGGTCGTCATAGGTCAGGTTGTCGGCTTCGACGTTGATCGGCTTGTTCTGGTCCGCCTTTTCCGCATGCGTGAGCGACAAGGCGCCGGGCAGCGCCAGCGCGACGAAGGCTGCGGCAAGCCCAGCGCGGACAGCGCGCCGCGCGCCGCCGATAGAAAAACTAGGGAACGTTTCGTTCATGCAGTCACGCAAGCTGGGTTACTTGGATTGGCCGGAAGGGCCGCCGGACACGTCGGACGCGGCGATCGTGCCGCAGACGTTGCCGTACAGGTCGATGACCCGGGTGACATTGTTGTACTTCATGCCGTTGGTCGCGTTGGCGATCGACAAACCGCGCTGAAGTTTAACCGGCTTTTCGGTCTCGATCACATCGTCGTTGACGAGCACGCGGAAATGTTCGGAATCGGCTTCGATCGGCGGATCGCCGCCGGCCGCGCGCAGGATCCTGGCGTCGTCGTAGAGATCGACGATCGACACATCCCCGTTGACGGTACCGCGCTTCGAGGTGGCCGTGACCACCGGCTTGCCGGGCTGGAAGGCGCGCATCGCGGGCAGGCTCAGCTGGCTGGTCTCGTCGTCCTCGTAGTGGATCAGCTTGGTGGCCGTCAGCCGGTACTGGGTCGCGCCCGACTGGTCGAGCTCGGTCACCGAGAAATTGTCGGCGAAATAGTCGGGCGAATGCGTCTTCGGGCGCGCCACCGCCTCGCCTGGCGGCGGCAGGGTGGCTTGCAGCAGCCAGTAGGTGACGCCGGCCAGCGCGGCCAGCGCGAGGATCGGCAGCAGCGAGTTCAGGTGGAGGCGGGGAAACATGCGTCAGGCTCCGAGCGCGGCGGCCAGCAGGGCCTCGTAGCGGCCCTGGGCGCGCAGGATGGTATCGACCACCTCGCGCGCGGCGCCGTGGCCGCCGCGCGCCTCGGACACCCAGTGGGCGCGCGCGATCACGTCGGGATGGGCGTTGGCCGGCGCGGCCACGAAGCCGCAGCGCGCCATGACGCCGAGGTCGAGCCAGTCGTCGCCCATGTAGCCGCATTCCTCAGACTTGAGGCCGGTGGCCTGCAGCAGTTCGGCGAAGGCGCTGAGCTTGTGTTCGACGCCTTGGTAGAGATGGCTGATCCTCAGCTCCTTGGCGCGCACCGCGACAATCTCCGAGCGGCGCCCGATGATGATCGCGGTGTCGATGCCGGCCTCGCGCAGCAGCTTGAGGCCGTGGCCATCCTGGGAATTGAACGACTTCATGGTGTCGCCGGCGGCCGTGAAGTGCAGGCCGCCGTCGGTCAGCACGCCGTCGACATCGAAAATCATCAGCTTGACGCAGCTCGCGCGTTCGGCGGCCGTGGCGGGAGCAGCGGACATCAGATCACCTTCTTCGAGAACAGGTCGTGCATGTTGAGCGCGCCGATCAGCACGCCGTTGGAATCGGTCACCAGCATCTGGTTGATCCGATACCGCTCCATCAGTTCCACGGCCTCGACGGCCAGGTGATCGGGAGCAATGCTGCGTGGGTGGCGCGTCATCACGTCGGCGATCGGCAGGCGGCGGAAATCGCCGTCGCGCTCCAGCACGCGGCGCAGGTCGCCGTCGGTGAAGATGCCGGCCACGCGGTCCTGCTCGTCGATCACCACGGTCATGCCCATGCGCTTGGCGGTGATCTGGAACAGCGCGTCGGAGAGGGTGGCGGTGAGGCGCACGGTCGGCACCTCGTCGCCGGTGCGCATCACGTCGCGCATGTGGGTCAGCAGGCGCCGGCCCAGCGAGCCGCCCGGATGCGAGCGCGCGAAATCGTTGGGGCCGAAACCGCGCGCATCGAGCACCACCACCGCCAGCGCGTCGCCGAGCGCGAGCGCGGCGGTGGTGCTGGCGGTCGGCGCGAGGTTCAGCGAGCAGGCTTCCTTCTCGACGCCGGCATACAGATGGACATCGGACAATTGCGCAAGGCTCGACTGCGGCCGGCCGGTCATGGCGATCAGCTTGGCGCCGAGCCGCTTGATGAGCGGCAGGATCGCGACCAGCTCCTCGGATTCGCCCGAATTGGAGATCGCAATGAAGACATCATCGGCCGTTACCATACCCAGGTCGCCATGGCTGGCTTCGGCCGGATGCACGAAGAAGGCGGGGGTGCCGGTGCTGGCCAGGGTCGCCGCGATCTTGCGGGCGATATGGCCGGACTTGCCGATGCCGGACACCACCACGCGCCCGCGGCAGTTCAACAGCAGGCCGACCGCGCCGACGAAGCCGCCGTCGAGCTGGTCGCGCAATGCGCGTACCGCGTCCGCCTCGATGTCGAGCACGTCGCGGGCGAGCGCGAGCGCCCGGTCATCATTGATTTTCGCTATCATGCGCGGAGTATAGCAAAGGCGTTTGTTCGCCGCGCCGGGCGCCAGGACCGCGCTCCCGACGGAGTCATGTCCTCGCCCACCGCGCCGTCCTAGGGGCGGCATCACCCGCGTCCGCTTGCCGCGACGCCCTGACGAACGAGGACTCTTTTGCACGTGATTTCCCCGCTCGAAATGACGCTCCTGCTGCTGCTGGCTTCAGTGGTGGGCGTGGTCGTGTTCCGCTCGCTGAACCTGCCGCCGATGCTCGGCTACCTGACCGTCGGCATCGTGGTCGGCCCGCACGCGCTCGGTTTCGCGGGCGACCTGGAACGGGCCGAGCACCTGGCCGAGTTCGGCGTGGTGTTCCTGATGTTCTCGATCGGCCTGGAGTTCTCGCTCGCCAAACTGCGGGCGATGCAGCGGTTGGTGTTCGGGCTCGGGCTGATGCAGGTGGTGGTCACGCTGGCGGTGGCGGTGCTGCTCGGTTTCGTCTTCGAGCGCTGGGCGCACATCACCTGGCAGGGCAGCGTCGCGCTGGGCGGCGCGCTGGCGATGTCGTCGACGGCGATCGTCTCGAAGATGCTGGCCGAGCGGCTCGAGATCGAGACCGCGCACGGGCGCAACATCTTCGGCGTGCTGCTGTTCCAGGATCTGGCTGTGGTGCCGCTGCTGATCGTGATCTCGGCGTTCGGCGGCGAATCCTCGAAGGACCTGATGGTCACGCTGGGCCTGGCGGCGGTGAAGATCGTGATCGCCCTGGCGCTGCTGCTGTTCGTCGGCCAGAAGTTCATGACGCGCTGGTTCAACGTGGTGGCGCGGCGCCGCTCCCAGGAACTGTTCGTGCTGAACCTGCTGCTGGTCACGCTCGGCGCGGCCTTCATCACCGACCGCTTCGGGCTGTCGCTGGCGCTGGGCGCCTTCATCGCCGGCATGCTGATCTCCGAGACGCCGTACCGGCACCAGGTGGAGGAGGACATCAAGCCGTTTCGCGACGTGCTGCTCGGCCTGTTCTTCGTGACCACCGGGATGCTGCTGGACCCGCGCGTGATCTGGACCCACCCGCTGCTGGTGATCGGCTTCTTCGTCGGCCAGGTCGGGCTCAAGGCGGCCACCATCACCGGCCTGGCGCGCCTGTTCGGCGCGCCGCCGGGCGTGGCGATGCGCACCGGGCTGGGCCTCGCGCAGGCCGGCGAGTTCGGCTTCGTGATGCTTAACCTGATCCTCGACCGCCACCTGGTCGGCAGTACCCTGCTGCAGGCGATCCTGGCCTCGATGCTGCTGTCGATGCTGGCCGCGCCGCTCCTGATCCAGAACGCCGACCGGATCGTGATGCGCCTGTCCTCGACCGAATGGATGCAGCAGTCGCTGCAGATGACGCGTATCGCCACCCAGAGCCTCAAGCAACAGGGCCACGTGATCATCTGCGGCTACGGCCGCGCGGGCCAGAACCTGGCGCGCATGCTCGAGCAGGAAGGCCTGGCCTATGTCGCGCTCGACCTGGACCCGGATCGCGTGTCGGCGGCCGCGACGGCCGGCGAATCGGTGGTGTTCGGCGACGCGGCGCGCCGCGAGTCGCTGCTGGCCGCCGGTATCCATCGCGCGGCGGCGGTCGCCGTCACCTACGCGAACACGCCCTCGGCGCTGCGCGTGCTGCACAACGTCCACGAGCTCGAACCGAGCCTGCCGGCGATCGTGCGCACGGTCGACGACGCCGATCTGGAAAAGCTGCTGGCGGCCGGCGCCACCGAGGTGATCCCGGAAATCGTCGAGGGCAGCCTGATGCTGGCCTCGCACACGCTGGTGCTGATGGGCGTGCCGATGCGGCGCGTGGTGCGGCGCGTGGAAGAGATGCGCGACGAGCGCTACAGCCTGCTGCGCGGCTATTTCCGCGGTGCTGACGACGCGGACGACGACGACCACGAGCAGGTGCGGCTACAATCGATGCCGGTCGACGCGCGCTCGGACGCGGTCGGCCGCTCCCTCGAGGAAGTCGGGCTCTACGCGCTCGGCCTCGAGGTCACGGCGATCCGCCGCCATGGCATCCGTGGCGTCGAGCCGGACCCGGACACCAAGCTGCGCGCGGCCGACATCCTGGTGCTGCGCGGCTTGCCGGAAGCGCTGTCGATGGCCGAGGAACGGTTGTCGCGCCATCGCCGCGAGGGTTCTGCGGCCTGATCGTCCCGCCTGCCGTCGCCTGCGGCGCAGGCAGGACCGACGGTTTCGACCCGTCATTGCGGGTCTTCGCGGAAAAGTGTGATGGGGAAACGCTATTTTTCAGATTCGAGGCAGCATGCAAGTGAAGATCTTCAAGCGCAGCTACTCTTCGTCGCGCAGCCCGTACG
>JAYFRU010000129.1:0-8194 GCA_040946965.1 Burkholderia sp.
TATGAACCGCCGTATGCGGAACCGCACGTACGGTGGTGTGAGAGGGCGACGGGGGTAACCCCGTCCCCTACTCGATGGTCGATTTTTAACTCATTGCTGCCGCACCCTGCCGGCATCACACGGAGATAGCCATGGTTTCGATACGCCTGCCCGACGGCTCAGTTCGACAATACGAGCATCCGGTGACAATCGCCGAAGTGGCCGCATCGATCGGCCCCGGCCTTGCGAAGGCCGCGCTCGGCGGCAAGCTCGACGGCGAACTGGTCGATACCTCGGCGTTGATCGAGCGCGATGCGCCGCTGGCGATCGTGACCGACAAGGACGCCGACGGCCTGGAGATCATCCGCCACTCGACCGCCCACTTGCTGGCCTATGCCGTCAAGAAGCTGTTCCCGGAGGCGCAGGTCACGATCGGGCCGGTGATCGACAACGGCTTCTACTACGACTTCTCCTACAGCCGGCCGTTTACGCCCGAGGATCTCGAGAAGATCGAGAAGCGCATGCAGGAGCTCGCCAAGAAAGACGAGCCGGTGTCGCGCCGCGTGGTGTCGCGCGAGGAGGCGGCCGGCTATTTCCGCGGCATCGGCGAGAAGTACAAGGCCGAGATCATCGAGTCGATTCCGTCGAGCGACGATATCAAGCTCTATTCGCACGGCGGTTTCACCGATCTCTGCTGCGGCCCGCACGTGCCGTCCACTGGCAAGCTCAAGGTGTTCAAGCTGATGAAAGTCGCGGGCGCCTACTGGCGCGGCGATTCGAGGAACGAGCAGTTGCAGCGGATCTACGGCACGGCCTGGGCGAAGAAGGAAGACCAGGAAGCCTACCTGCACATGCTCGAGGAAGCGGAAAAGCGCGACCACCGCAAGCTCGCCAAGCAGCTCGACCTGTTCCATATGCAGGAGGAGTCGCTGGGCATGGTGTTCTGGCACCCGAAGGGCTGGACGCTCTGGCAGCAGGTCGAGCAGTACATGCGCCGTCGCGTGAACGAGGCCGGTTATCTCGAGATCAAGACGCCGATGATCATGGACCGCTCGCTGTGGGAGGCCTCGGGCCACTGGCAGAACTATCGCGAGAACATGTTCACCATCGAGTCGGAGAGGCGCGACTACGCGATCAAGCCGATGAACTGCCCGGGCCACGTCCAGGTGTTCAACCACGGCCTGCGCTCGTATCGCGACCTGCCGCTGCGCTACGCGGAATTCGGCTCGTGCCATCGCAACGAGGCCTCGGGCGCGCTGCACGGCCTGATGCGAGTGCGCGGCTTCGTGCAGGACGATGCGCACATCTTTTGTACCGAGGACCAGTTCATCTCCGAGTCGATCGCGTTCAACGAACTCGCAATGAGCGTCTACAAGGATTTCGGGTTCAATCAGATTTCGATCAAGCTGTCGCTGCGCCCCGACCAGCGCGCCGGCACGGACGACACCTGGGATCGCGCCGAGCAGGGCCTGCGCGACGCGCTGACTGCCTGCGGCCTGGAGTGGGAAGAACTGCCGGGCGAGGGCGCCTTCTACGGTCCGAAGATCGAGTACCACATCAAGGATGCGCTTGGCCGCTCCTGGCAATGCGGCACGCTGCAGCTGGACATGGTCCTGCCGGAGCGGCTCGGCGCCGAGTATGTCGCCGAGGACAACAGCCGCCGCCGGCCGGTCATGTTGCACCGGGCGATCGTCGGTTCGATGGAGCGTTTCCTCGGGATCCTGATCGAGCACCATGCCGGCGCGATGCCCTCCTGGCTGGCTCCGGTGCAGGTCGTGGTGATGAATATCGCGGAAAATCAGGCCGAATATGTACGCTCGCTAAGTCAATCGTTGCAAAAACAAGGGCTTAGGGTTGAGGCCGATTTGCGCAACGAGAAGATTGGCTATAAAATACGTGAACACACGCTCGGAAAAGTGCCGTTCCTGCTGGTAGCAGGCGACAAAGAGCGTGAAGCACAAACGGTAGCCGTGCGTGCCCGTGGCGGCGTCGATCTTGGCGTAATGCCGGTCGAAGCCTTCGTTGAGCGCCTGCAGCAGGATCTGCGAGCGTTCAAGTAACCGCCCTGGCAGCGCGGCTCGTTTTTTTAATTTTTAGAGGGAACGTAACATCGCTACTGATAAGTCGTTGCATCGCATCAACGGTGAAATCAACGCGCCGGAAGTGCGTTTGGTCGGAGTCGACGGGGAACCCATCGGCATCGTGAAACTCGCCGATGCCTTCCGCAAGTCGGAAGAGCTGGATGTTGATCTGGTGGAGATCGCGCCGCAGGCCGTTCCCCCCGTTTGCCGTCTGATGGACTACGGCAAGTTCAAGTACCAGGAATCGAAGAAGCAGCACGAGGCGAAGCTGAAACAGAAGGTCATCCAGGTCAAGGAAGTCAAGTTCCGCCCGGGTACCGACGACGGTGACTACAACGTCAAGCTTCGCAACCTGACGCGTTTCCTCGAGGAAGGCGACAAGACGAAGATCACGTTGCGTTTCCGCGGCCGCGAAATGGCTCACCAGGAAATCGGCATGCGCATGCTGGAACGCCTGCGTACCGATCTCGACGAGTTCGGCCAGGTCGAGCAGATGCCGAAGATGGAAGGGCGCCAGATGCTTATGGTGCTCGCTCCGAAGAAGAAGAAGTAATCGCGAGGCTGCCGTGCCCGGCACGGCAGCCAGCACGAAGTTCGGCGGGTAGCCCGGCAGGGCGGCTCGCCAACATGACGGCGCGCGGGCAGTGTGCGCGCCGTACACAAGTGGACTGGGTTTCAAAGGGCGGAGCCAGGGCGCAAGCCAGCCGCACACCCACCTCCATCTAATAAACTGGAGTTGTTATGCCTAAGATGAAGACCAAGAAGAGCGCTGCGAAGCGCTTCGTGGTGCGTCCGGGCGGTACCGTCAAGCGCGGTCAAGCTTTCAAGCGTCACATCCTGACCAAGAAAACCACGAAGAACAAGCGTCACCTGCGCGGCGCCACGGCAGTTCATGATTCCGATCTGAACTCCGTCCGCGCGATGCTCCCGTTCGCCTAACCCCTAACTGATACTCCAAGGAGAGAAACATGCCTCGAGTCAAACGTGGGGTAACTGCGCGGGCCCGTCACAAGAAGATCATCAACCTGGCCAAGGGTTATCGCGGTCGCCGCAATAACGTCTATCGCATCGCCAAGCAGGCGGTGATGCGTGCCGGTCAGTACGCTTATCGCGACCGTCGCAACAAGAAGCGTGTGTTCCGTGCACTGTGGATCACGCGTATCAATGCGGCAGTTCGTCAGCACGACATGACCTACAGCGTGTTCATCAACGGCCTGAAGAAGGCTTCGATCGAACTCGACCGTAAGGTGCTGGCCGATATGGCGGTGTTCGAGAAGGCTGCTTTTGCCGCGATCGTCAAGCAGGTGAAAGCCGCTGTTGCAGCCTAATTGCGAAATTAGCACTGCGTGGTTAGTTGCAGCGAGGATTCGGTAGTCACGGCCGCTGCAGCGAAAACGGGGCTCATCCGAGCCCCGTTTTTGTTGGATCGAGCGATTCGCTCGCCGAGAACGATTGACGTTGAAAATGATGGGATCAATGGATCTGGACCAGATTGTCGCTGACGCGAAGCAGGCCTTCGAACAGGCTGCCGATATCACCACGCTCGAAAACGAGAAGGCACGCTTTCTCGGCAAGTCGGGCGCGTTGACCGAGCTGTTGAAAAGGCTCGGCAAGCTCGATCCCGAAGCGCGCAAGACCGAGGGCGCGCGCATCAATGTCGCCAAGCAGCAAGTGGAAGGCGCGCTCACCGCGCGACGCCAGGCGCTTGCCGAGGCGCTGCTCAACCAGCGCCTCGCCTCCGAGGCGATCGACGTCACGCTGCCGGGCCGCGGCGCCGGCGCGGGCAGCCTGCACCCGGTGATGCGCACCTGGGAGCGCGTCGAACAGATTTTCCGCTCGATCGGCTTCGATGTCGCCGATGGTCCCGAGATCGAAACCGACTGGTACAACTTCACCGCACTGAACAGCCCCGAGAATCATCCGGCGCGTTCGATGCAGGACACCTTCTACGTCGACGGCAAGGATGCGCAGGGGCGCCAGCTGCTGCTGCGCACGCACACCAGCCCGATGCAGGTGCGCTACGCGCGCATGAACAAGCCGCCCATCAAGGCGATCGCGCCGGGCCGCACCTATCGCGTCGACAGCGATGCGACCCATTCGCCGATGTTCAACCAGGTCGAAGGCCTGTGGATCGAGGAGAACGTCAGCTTCGCCGACCTCAAGGGCGTCTACACCGACTTCCTGAAGAAGTTCTTCGAGCGCGACGACATCCTGGTGCGCTTCCGCCCCTCGTATTTCCCGTTCACCGAGCCCTCGGCCGAGATCGACATGATGTTCGAGCACGGCAAGAACGCCGGCAGGTGGCTCGAGATCTCGGGTTCCGGCCAGGTGCATCCGACGGTGATCCGCAACATGGGTCTGGACCCGGAGCGCTATATCGGCTTCGCGTTCGGCAGCGGCCTCGAGCGCCTCACGATGCTGCGCTACGGCGTGCAGGACCTGCGCCTGTTCTTCGAGAACGATCTGCGCTTCCTTCGCCAGTTCGCGTGAGCCCGGCGCGTGCCGCGTCGGTCGACGCGAGCCGCACCGCGCTGTATCGATCTAACCTGTTTCGAACGTAGACATCCATGCAATTCCCTGAATCTTGGTTGAGAACCTTTGTCGATCCGCAACTGACGACCGATGAGTTGTCGCATGCGCTGACGATGGCCGGCCTCGAGGTCGAGTCGCTGCGCGCCACCGCGCCGCCGACCTCGCGGATCGTCGTCGGCCGCGTGCTGGAGGTGGTCAAGCACCCGGACGCGGACACGCTGAACGTCTGCCAGGTCGATGCCGGTACCGGCACGACGCTCAACATCGTCTGCGGCGCCCCGAACGTGGCGCCCGGCATCAAGGTGCCGGTTGCGCTGGTCGGCGCCGAGCTGCCGCCTGCGGAAGAAGGCGGCAAGCCGTTCCTGATCAAGCTCTCGAAGCTGCGCGGCGTCGAGAGCCAGGGCATGCTCTGCTCGGCCCGCGAGCTGAAGCTGTCCGAGGACCACAGCGGCCTGCTGGTGCTGCCCGAGGACACGCCGATCGGCCAGGACATCCGCGACACGCTGAACCTGAACGACACGATCTTCGAGATCAAGCTGACGCCGAACAAGGCGGACTGCCTGTCGGTATACGGCATCGTGCGCGAAACCGCCGCGATCACCGGCGCGCCGCTCAAGCCCGTCGCCTTCCCGCCGGCCAAGGTCGAGCTGGACGAGACGCTGCCGGTGCGCATCTCGGCGCCTGATTTGTGCGGCCGCTTCTCGGGCCGCGTGATCTGCGGCGTGAACGCACGCGCGAAGACGCCGCTGTGGATGGTCGAGCGGCTCGAGCGCGCGGGCCAACGCAGCGTCTCGGCCCTAGTCGACATCTCGAACTACGTGATGTTCGAACTCGGCCGGCCCTCGCACGTGTTCGATCTGGACAAGATCCACGGCGGCATCGAGGTGCGCTGGGGCAAGCCCGGCGAGACGCTCAAGCTGCTGAACGGCAATACGGTCGAACTCGACGAGCAGGTCGGCGTGATCGCCGACCAGACCCAGGTCGAGAGCCTGGCCGGCATCATGGGCGGCGACGGTACGGCCGTCACGCTCGACACCGCCAACATCTATCTGGAGGCTGCCTTCTGGTGGCCCGACAGCATCCGCGGCCGCGCGCGCAAGTACAACTTCTCGACCGATGCCGCGCATCGCTTCGAGCGCGGCGTCGACTATTCCACCACCGTCGAGCACATCGAGCGGATCACCCAGCTGATCCTCGAGATCTGCGGCGGCCAAGCCGGCCCGGTCGACGACCAGGCCGTCAACCTGCCGTCGCGCGCGCCGGTGACGATGCGCGTGTCGCGTGCCAATCGCATCATCGGCGTGCCGGTGGCCAGCGAGGAAATCGCCAGCATCTTCACGCGCCTCGGCCTGAGCTTCACGCAGGATGGCGACAGCTTTGCGGTGACGCCGCCGCCGCATCGTTTCGACATCGAGATCGAGGAAGACCTGATCGAGGAAGTCGCGCGGATCTACGGTTTCGAGCGGATCCCGGCGCGCCCGCCGGTGGCGACCAGCGAGATGCGCGCGACCAACGAGACGCAGCGCTCGATCCACACGATCCGTCACGCGCTGGCCGCGCGCGACTACGCGGAAACCGTCAATTTCAGTTTCGTCGATGCGGATTGGGAGCGCGATTTCGCCGGCAATGCTAATCCGGTACGCCTGCTCAATCCGATCGCGAGCCAGCTCTCGGTAATGCGCACCACGCTGTTCGGCAGCCTGGTCAGCGTGCTGCGCCACAACCTGAACCGCCGCGCCGACCGCGTGCGCGTGTTCGAGACCGGCCGCGTGTACCTGGCCGATGCCGAGGTGAGCGCGGGCGAACTGAGCGTGGAGGGCTACCTGCAGCCGAAGCGGGTCGGCGCGCTGGCCTATGGCCCGCTGCTCGACGAGCAATGGGGCGCGCCGATGCGGCAGGTCGACTTCTTCGACGTGAAGGGCGACCTTGAGGCGCTGCTCGCGCCGGCCGTCGCGCACTTCGTGAAGGCCGAGCACCCGGCGCTGCACCCCGGCCGCAGCGCGCGCATCGAACTCGACGGCCGCGCGGTCGGCTGGATCGGCGAGCTGCATCCGCGCCTGATGCAGCAGTACGAACTGCCGCATGCGCCGGTGATGCTCGAGATCGATGCCGAGGCGCTGATCGCGCGCGCGCTGCCGGTACTGACCGAGGTGTCGAAGTTCCCGCCGGTGCGCCGCGACATCGCGGTGGTGGTCGATCAGCAGGTCGAGGTGCAGGACTTGTTCGACGCCATCAAGGGCGCGCTGTCGGGCGAGGCATGCAAGTTCGTCCAGAAGGTTGTACTCTTTGACGAATTTCGTGCAAAATCAAACACTTCCGGTGGATTGGCAGCGCACGAAAAAAGCCTGGCATTCCGCGTCACCCTGCAGGATCCCGCCGGGACGCTGCAGGACGAGACGGTCGATCTCGCGATCCAGACCCTCGTCGACAGCATGCGGGTCCATGGCGCGCGACTGCGCGGCTGATACGCGGAAGCCTGCCCGAATGCAGCAGGTTCCGGCCGGTTTTGACCAGGGATAATGCGCAAGTTTTGCAGATATGAATGACATGAACTCGAGTGAATTCGAAGCCCTTCTGACGGCGCAGCGCAGCGCCCTGAACCGCGATGTGGCACCGGCGCCGTCGGGCGAGATGCCGACGCTGACGAAGGCCGAGCTCGCGGAACTGCTGTTCGACAGCGTCGGGCTCAACAAGCGGGAAGCCAAGGACATGGTCGAAGCCTTCTTCGAGGTGACCCGCGATGCGCTTGAGAACGGCGAGAGCGTGAAGCTGTCCGGCTTCGGCAACTTCCAGCTGCGCGACAAGCCGCAACGGCCGGGCCGCAACCCGAAGACGGGCGAGGCGATTCCGATTGCCGCGCGCCGTGTCGTCACCTTCCATGCGAGCCAAAAGCTGAAGGCGCTCGTCGAGAACGGCTCGGACATGCCGATCACACGCTGACCGGCACATCCGTGCCGCCGCGCGGGTTGCCCGCGCTTACCGACGGTTGACTGACGATGACATCGACGGTTGAGAAAGTCGTGTTGCCCCCGATTCCCGCGAAGCGCTACTTCACGATCGGTGAGGTCAGCGAGCTGTGCGGCGTGAAGCCTCATGTGCTGCGCTACTGGGAACAGGAGTTTATGCAGCTGCGCCCGGTCAAGCGTCGCGGCAACCGGCGTTATTATCAGCACCACGAGGTGCTGCTGATCCGGCGGATTCGCGAGCTGCTGTACGAGCAGGGCTTTACCATCAATGGGGCGCGCAACCGGCTCGATTCGCATGGCGCGGATCGCATCATGCCGGCCGAGCAGGAAGAGCTGTTTCCGGCCGCGCAGGCCGGGGCTTCGGCGGCCGGGCAGCCGGTCGACGTGGACCAACTGCGACGCGCGCTGCTCGACGTCATCGACGTGCTGGAGCGCAAGTAAACGGCGTCATCGGCGCGCGAGCAGGACCGTGTTGAAAAGCCCGCCAGTTGTATCGGATCCGGTTACATAGACACGGTTTTGCGATCAGGCGGCGCGCGGCAAGAGCGCTGCCTGACGAGCTTCGAGGGGTGACTTGAAGCCCAGTTTTTCGAGACGCCATTCGCGATTGTATCGGTCCTTGAATGCGACGGCAGC
>JAYFRU010000130.1:0-8192 GCA_040946965.1 Burkholderia sp.
GCAAGTGCGATATCCGCAGGACGTTTGCCTGCCAACCACATCCGGCCTGCACGTACGCGCTGCTTCGTTGCCTCGTCTATTGCCATGTCAAGTCCTCATCAAGCAGGTGATGAGATCTACAACGCACGACGGCCGTTTCCGTTATCATGATTTACGAATTACTCAATAACCAACAACATTCGCAACACCGAGCCTCAACTCGTGAAGCAGTTCTGTCGCTCGGGATAGCGACGCAGTGCGTCGATATCGACGCCGTCGAGCAGCAGGTGAAGCTGGTCGACCGTGAGCTCGATCACGGGTTCGGCTCCAGCGTGATCACGGCATGCCCGTACTGGCCGCGCCCGCCCGACTGCTTGACGAACTTGCCCTCGACGTCCTTCGCCTCGGTGCGCACCGTTTCGCAGTAGGCCACCTGCGGCTTGCCGACCGTGACCTCGACGCCGAACTCGCGACGCATCCGGTCCACCAGGATTTCCAGGTGCAGCTCGCCCATCCCGGAGATGATCGTCTGGCCCGATTCCTCGTCGGTCTGCACGCGGAACGAGGGATCCTCCTGCGCCACGCGGTTCAGCGCCAGGCCCATCTTTTCCTGGTCGGCCTTGGTCTTGGGCTCCACCGCCTGCGAGATCACCGGCTCGGGGAATTCCATGCGCTCCAGGATGATCGGCGCGTTCACCGCACACAGCGTGTCGCCGGTGGTGGCATCCTTCAGGCCCACTGCGGCGGCGATGTCGCCCGCGCGCACTTCCTTGATTTCCTTGCCCTCGTTGGCGTGCATCTGCAGGATCCGGCCCAGGCGCTCCTTCTTGTCCTTGGTGGCGTTGAGCAACGTGTCGCCCGACTCTACCACGCCCGAATAGACGCGGAAGAAGATCAGTTGGTCGACGAAGGGGTCGGTCATGATCTTGAAGGCCAGCGCCGAGAACGGCTCGTCGTCGCTCGGATGACGTTCCGCCGGCTTTTCCGGATCGGCATAGTCGTGGCCGAGGATGGCGGGCACGTCGACCGGCGAGGGCAGGTAGTCGAGCATGGCCTGCACGCCCTTGTTCTTGAACGCGCTGCCGCACAGCAGCGGCACGATCTCGTTGGCGACGGTGCGCTGGCGCAGCGCCGCCTTGATCTCGTCCTCGGTCAGCGAGTCGTGATCAGTCAGGTACTTCTCGAGCAGTTCCTCGCTCGATTCGGCCACCGCCTCGGCCATCTTCTCGCGCCATTCACGCGCCAGTTCGCGAAGGTTCGCGGGAATCTCCTCATAGCTGAACTTCACGCCGTGGCTCTCGTCGTCCCACAGGATCGCCTTCATCTTGACCAGGTCGACCACGCCCTGGAAGTGATCCTCGGCGCCGATCGGAATCTGGATCGGCACCGCCACGCCCTTCAGGCGATCGCCGATCTGCCGCTGCACGCGGAAGAAATCCGCGCCGACGCGGTCCATCTTGTTGACGAAGGCGATGCGCGGCACCTTGTACTTGTTGGCCTGGCGCCAGACCGTTTCCGATTGCGGCTGCACGCCGCCCACCGAGTCGTAGACCATGCAGGCGCCGTCGAGCACGCGCATCGAGCGCTCGACCTCGATCGTGAAGTCGACGTGCCCGGGGGTGTCGATGATGTTGATGCGGTGCTCGGGATAGTTGCCGGCCATGCCTTTCCAGAACGCCGTGGTCGCAGCCGACGTGATCGTGATGCCGCGCTCCTGCTCCTGCTACATCCAGTCCATCGTTGCCGCACCGTCATGCACTTCGCCGATCTTGTGGCTCACGCCGGTGTAGAACAGGATGCGCTCGGTCGTCGTGGTTTTGCCGGCGTCGATGTGAGTGCTGATCCCGATATTCCGATAGCGCTCGATGGGGGTTTTGCGGGGCACGTGAACCTCCTGGTGGTTCCTGGACATACGGATCGGCCGAGATTGACCGGTCCGGGACTACTTTTTTGAGATTTCAAGCATAGCCTGTGCTGGTGGCTTTTGCAGGTGGGGATCGCGGGCCGGGATTCAAGCGGGGGCCCGAAACCGGGTGAGCGGGGACGGCGATCGGCCGGGAAGCGTTACCGGGTGTGCTGCGGCTGGCGATTCAGGGGGGCAGTTCGGCGGGAGTTCGCGGGTGGATGCGCGGTGCCGGGCGACGTTTCGAGCCGGCGCGTGCGCGCCCGGCGCGAGGTTTCAGCCCCACCGCGCGCGGTCGCGGCGGCGGGCTGCTGTATATAAGGAGGCCGTGCTTACTGCTGTTGCGGCTGCGGCTGCGGCTGCGGCTGCGGCAGGCCTTCGAGCTTCATGCCGGGCTTGATGCCCTTGGCGGTGAACCAGCCCTTGCTCATTTCCAGCGCATAGACGCCGTTGTTGCGCGGGCAATGATTGTCGGTGGTCTCGGCCTGCATCTCGTCGATGTCGGTGACGGTGCCGTCGGCGCGGATGAAGGCGATCGACAGCGGGATCAGCGTGTTCTTCATCCAGAAACAATGGACCGCGTTCTCGTCGAAGACGAACAGCATGCCCTCGTTCGGCGCGAGCTTGCTGCGATACATCAGCCCCTGCTCGCGATCGGCCTCGTTGGCGGCCACGGCCGCGTCGATCACGTACATGCCGGCGCGCAGCTTGACGCGCGGGAACTCGCTCGACTGCTTCGCGCCCGGCGGAATGCCGTTCGACTGCGCGAGGGCGGGTGCGATGCCGCCGGCGGCAAGCGCGAGCGCGACGGGAACCACGGCGAGGCGCACGAGGCGGGACAGCGAAGAGCGCGGGGAGAATCGCACGACGGAACCCCTGAACGGGTAATCGAGGGCTGCATGGTACGCGATGCGCGCGCGACGGTGCAGCAAGGATGGTGGCCTCGAAGCCGGGCGAAAGCTTCGCGGCTGGGCATGCGCCGGGCGCGGCCCAAACAAAAAGGCAGATCGCCTCGCGGTGATCTGCCTTTCAACGGCACGGAAGCCGAGCTGCCGGCCCCGATGCTGTTTACAGCCTGCTTACTTAGTTCGAAGCAGCTGCCGGTGCTGCTGCGTCGCTTGCAGCTGCCTTCTTCTTTGCGTGCTTCTTGTTGGCAGCGTGCTTCTTGTGCGTTGCCTTCTTGGCCGGTGCCGAAGCGGCTTCCGGAGCAGCGGCCGGAGCCGAAGCTTGTGCGAGTGCAGCCGTTGCGAACAGGCCAGCGACCAGAGCGGCGATCAGTTTGCTCATCTTGTGTTTCCTCAGCTTTAGTTAATTAACCAAATGACCCGGCATAGGAGTCAATTCGACTAACGAGGCCATCCACCTTTCGGTTGACAGGCGCGACAGGAAATTTTTCCTGGCGCTGCGGACACTGCTGCGGGGTGTCGGTCGCAGAACGACCTGCTCACCGCAGCTTGGCGCCAATGCCGGATAGCTTCGGTCGGCATCTGCGTCTGATAACGGGTGGTCGAGAGGATCGGTTGACGCGCGTCATGAAACTTTCATTCATGGGGCGCAAAACCATCCTAGCGCGCGCGGCGGCGGCGGCAATTCGAGCGTGTCACCCGGTGCAAGGCCCAGCGCGAACAGGTCGAGCGCGCCGATGCCGACGCGAACCAGGCGCAAGGTCGAGTAGCCGACCGCAGCCGTCATGCGCCGCACCGGGCGGTTCTTGCCCTCGGTGATCGACAGCTCGATCCAGGTGGTGGGGATCGCGGCGCGAAAACGCACCGGCGGATTGCGCGGCCACAGCGTGTCGGGCGGCTCGACGTAGCCGGCGCGGCAGGGGCGCGTCACGTAATCGCCGAGATCGACGCCGCGCGCCTGCAGCGCGCCGTCGTCGGTCAGCAGCAGCAGGCCTTCGCTGTCGGCGTCGAGCCGGCCGGCCGGGTAGACGCCGGGCGTGCGCACCCAGTCGCCCAGCGAGGGCCGGGTTTCGTGCGCCGAGAACTGGCATATAGTGCCGAACGGCTTGTTGAGGGCGATCAGGGGCATCGGAGGAGCGGGGCGCGGCGAGGGCCGCAGTGTGTGGCAAATGGCGGAATCTTAATGCGTAATACGGGACGCCAAGTCTTTTGTCTTATATAAGACTTGCTGGTCGACGGCAGCCATGCGTGTTGCCTCACGCCGCCTTGCCCGGTCGGGGCGCTAGAATAGCGGCAAGGTTTTCTGTGCATCAGCCAGGCAACTACACGCTTTCCAATCAGCCCAGCCATTCACTGGAGTCGACCATGTCGTATCAGCACATCGTGGTTCCGGACGGCGGTGACAAGATCACCGTCAATCCGGATTTGACGCTCAACGTGTCGGATCAGCCGATCATCCCCTACATCGAGGGCGACGGCTGCGGCGTCGACGTCACGCCGGTGATGCTGAAGGTGGTCAACGCCGCAGTGGAAAAGGCCTATGGCGGCCAGCGCAAGATTCACTGGATGGAGATCTACGCGGGCGAGAAGGCCACGCGCGTCTATGGTCCCGACGTCTGGCTGCCGGAGGAGACGGTCCAGGTGGTGCGTGACTACCTGGTCTCGATCAAGGGCCCGCTCACCACGCCGGTCGGCGGCGGCATTCGTTCGCTGAACGTCACGCTGCGCCAGGAACTCGATCTCTACGTCTGTCTGCGCCCGGTGCGCTACTTCAAGGGCGTGCCCTCGCCGGTGCGCGCCCCGGAGAAGACCGACATGGTGATCTTTCGCGAGAACTCCGAAGACATCTACGCCGGCATCGAATGGCCGGCCGAATCGGAACAGGCCAAGAAGGTGATCCGCTTCCTGCGCGAGGAGATGGGCGCCAAGATCCGCTTCCCGGACAGCTCCGGACTCGGCATCAAGCCGGTCTCGCGCGAGGGCACCGAGCGCCTGGTGCGCAAGGCGATCCAGTACGCGATCGACCATGACCGCAAGTCGGTCACCCTGGTGCACAAGGGCAACATCATGAAGTACACCGAAGGCGCGTTCCGCGACTACGGTTATGCCATGGCCCTGAAGGAATTCGGTGGCGAGCTGATCGACGGCGGCCCGTGGGTGCGCGTGAAGAACCCCAGGACGGGCGCGGAGATCACCATCAAGGATTCGATCGCAGACGCCTTCCTGCAGCAGATCCTGCTGCGCCCGGCCGAATACGACGTGATCGCCACGCTGAACCTGAATGGCGACTATATTTCCGATGCACTGGCCGCGCAGGTCGGCGGGATCGGCATCGCACCGGGCGCGAACCTGTCGGATTCAGTGGCGATGTTCGAGGCTACCCACGGCACGGCACCGAAGTACGCGGGCAAGGATTACGTGAACCCGGGTTCGGAAATCCTGTCTGCCGAGATGATGCTGCGCCACCTCGGCTGGACCGAGGCGGCCGACCTGATCATCGCCTCGATGGAGAAGTCGATCCAGCAGAAGCGCGTCACCTATGATTTCGCGCGGCTGATGGAGGGCGCGACGCAGGTGTCGTGCTCGGGCTTCGGCAACGTGCTGATCGAAAACCTCTAAGCAAGCCCAGCGGTATCGCCGGTGCGATCCGGCCACCCCGGCGCGCGGCCGATGTCGCCGGGGCAAGAAAGCGGTTCGTCGGCCCTGCATTCGCGGTTGGTTAGATCGCGGCCTGGTTGGTTCGCTGTCAGCGATCTTCTGTCAATTTCTCGGTTCCAAGCATTAAACATGTCCACGTCCAAGATCATCTACACCCTCACAGACGAAGCTCCGGCGCTCGCGACCTACTCGCTGCTGCCGATCGTCAAGGCTTTCACGCATTCGTCGGGCGTCGACGTCGAAACGCGTGACATCTCGCTGGCCGGCCGCATCATCGCCACCTTCCCCGAGGCGCTGACGCCCGAGCAGAAGATCAGCGACGACCTGGCCGAACTCGGCCAGCTCACGCTGCGCCCGGAAGCGAACATCATCAAGCTGCCGAACATCAGCGCCTCGGTGCCGCAGCTCAAGGCCGCCATCGCCGAGCTGCAGGCACAAGGCTACAAGCTGCCGAACTACCCCGACGAAGCGGGCAACGACGTCGAGAAGGACGTCAAGGCACGCTACGACAAGATCAAGGGCAGCGCCGTGAATCCGGTGCTGCGCGAGGGCAACTCGGACCGCCGCGCGCCGCTGTCGGTCAAGAGCTACGCCCGCAAGCACCCGCACAAGATGGGCGCCTGGGCCGCCGATTCGAAATCGCACGTCTCGAGCATGAGCGAGGGCGATTTCTACGGCAGCGAGAAATCCGCGCTGATCGGCACGGCTGGCAACGTCAAGATCGAGCTGACCACGGCCGACGGCACGAAGAAGGTGCTCAAGGAAAAGACCGCCGTGAAGGCCGGCGAGATCATCGACGCCTCGCTGCTGAGCCGCGCCGCGCTGCGCAGCTTCCTGGAAGCGCAGGTCGCCGACGCGAAGGCCAAGGACGTGCTGTTCTCGGTGCACCTGAAGGCCACCATGATGAAGGTGTCCGATCCGATCCTGTTCGGCCAGGCGGTCTCGGTGTTCTATGAAGACGTGCTGGCCAAGCACGCCGACACGCTCGCCAAGATCGGCTTCAACCCGAACAACGGCATCGGCGACCTGTACGCGCGCCTGCAGGACGTGCCGGCCGAGACCCGCGCGGCGATCGAAGCCGACATCAAGGCCGAGTACGAGAAGCGCCCGCACCTGGCGATGGTCAATTCGGACAAGGGCATCACCAACCTGCACGTGCCCAGCGACGTGATCGTCGACGCCTCGATGCCCGCCATGATCCGCGACTCGGGCGGCATGTGGGGCGCCGACGGCAAGCTGCACGACGCCAAGGCCGTGATTCCGGACCGCTGCTACGCGGGCGTCTACCAGGCCGTGATCGACGACTGCAAGCAGCACGGCGCGTTCGACCCGGTGACGATGGGCAGCGTGCCCAACGTCGGCCTGATGGCGCAGGCTGCCGAGGAATACGGTTCGCACGACAAGACCTTCCAGATCCCGGCCGACGGCGTGGTGCGCGTCACTGACGAAGCCGGCAACGTGCTGCTCGAGCACACGGTGCAGACGGGCGACATCTGGCGCATGTGCCAGACCAAGGACGCTCCGGTGCAGGACTGGGTCAAGCTGGCCATGAACCGCGCGCGCGCCTCGAACACGCCGGCCGTGTTCTGGCTCGACGCGAACCGCACCCACGACGCGCAGATCATCAAGAAGGTCGAGCATTACCTGAAGGATCACGATACCAACGGTCTCGATATCCGCGTGCTGCCGCCGGTCGAGGCGACGCGTTTCTCGCTGGAGCGCATCCGCGCCGGCAAGGACACCATCTCGGTGACCGGCAACGTGCTGCGCGACTACTTGACCGACCTGTTCCCGATCATGGAACTGGGCACCAGCGCCAAGATGCTGTCGATCGTCCCGCTGGTGGCCGGCGGCGGCATGTTCGAGACGGGCGCGGGCGGTTCGGCGCCCAAGCACGTTCAGCAGTTCAACGAGGAAGGTTTCCTGCGCTGGGATTCGCTCGGCGAGTTCCTCGCGCTGGCCGCCTCGCTGGAGCACCTGGGCAACCAGTACCACAACCCGAAGGCGCTGGTGCTGGCCAAGACGCTCGACCAGGCCACCGGCAAGTTCTTCGACGAGAACCGTTCGCCGGCACGCAAGGTGGGCGGCATCGACAACCGCGGCAGCCACTTCTACCTGTGCCTGTTCTGGGCCCAGGCGCTGGCCGCGCAGACCGATGACGCGGAACTGGCCGCGCAATTCGCCGGCGTCGCCAAGACGCTGACGGAGAACGAGGCGCGCATCGTCGAGGAGCTCGGCGCGGCGCAGGGCAAGCCGGTCGACATCGGCGGCTACTACCGTCCGAACGCCGAGCTGACCGCCAAGGCGATGCGCCCAAGCGCGACGCTCAACGGCGTGGTCGACGTGCTGGCCAAGTAAGCCGGGCGAGCGCCCGGCGCCGATCGATCGCGGGCTACGGCGGCCATGGCGATAAACCTCGGTGCCGGACGAAACACGGCGCGCCAGGTGAGGTTCACCTGGCGCGCCGCAGGTCGGGCCGGGATCCGGGATGTGCGGGGGAGTCTCGGCCAGGCGAAACGGGAGGGGTGCGCAGCGATGTGCATGCCTCCCGTTGCCGTTTACACGTGGACGATTTCCCAGTCGTCGAGCTGCCCCGGGATATCGAGCGTCGGGCAATTCACGCCGCGCGCCAGGTAGTCGACCGCATGCTCGGGGCTCTGGAATTCACCGAGCGAGTCGTGTAGGCCGTTCGCTGATTCTCGCGCGCGTGAGCCAAGATGTGGGAATGAGGAGAAATCCGTGTGGAT
>JAYFRU010000131.1:0-8110 GCA_040946965.1 Burkholderia sp.
CTCAAACTCGGCTGCTGCTTGATCTGCTGGAACACCTTGCAGCGAACTCAGAAGTCTTTATGAAACCGTCTCTTAGGTAATTCCAGGTCAATGGAGAATATTCCGATGTCGAATTGACAATCTGACGGGAAGATTGGCAGTCCATTGGATTCCGGAATGAATTGACGCTTTCCGCAAAATCTGTACCCTCTCGTCTCGCCGGCGCGTTTACCGTCGCGCCGGGCCAGGCCAACCGCGATCCCAAAAGAATGTCCAACGCCGCACGCCCCGCCTCGTCCGGGGCCTTCGCCGCCGCGCCGACGGCGCGCGCCCCCAGCGCCGCCCTTCATCAGGCGCGCCCCGGCGCTGCCGGCGCCCATGCCGCCCGCCCCGCCGCTTTCGACACCGCCTCCCGCCAGCGCAACTCGCTGCCGCTGCCGACATGGCGGCTCGGCCTGGCGGCCCTGCTCGCCGCGGCCCTGCTGCTGCCCTCGCTCGCCGCAGCCCAGGCGAGCCCGTCCGCCGCCCCGGCGCTCGCGCAAGCCTCCGGCGCCGTGGCGGGCAACGCGCCGTCTGCGGCCTGGGCCAACGCGCTCGCCGCGATGCGGGTCGGCGCCCTGGCCGTCGATGCCGGCGACCGATCCGGCGCCGCAGTCCAGGCCGGCGCCAGCACGAGCGCCGCCCAGGGCACCCTACCCGCTCCGGCGAGCGCCAATCCGGCGGCCACGCCCACCTGCCGCGCCGAAGGCGGCCAGCCGGGCCGCCCCGCGATCGGCCTGGTGCTGTCGGGCGGCGGCGCGCGCGGTTATGCGCACCTGGGCGTGCTGAAGGTGCTGGCCGAGCATCACATTCCGATCGACTGCATCGCGGCGACCAGCATGGGCGCGGTGGTGGGCGGCCTGTACGCGAGCGGCATGGATGCCGACGAGATGGCCCAGCGCCTGGCCAAGGTCAACCTGGCCGATATCGCCTTCGACGTGATCAATCGCGCGGACCTGCCGCAGAAGCAGCGCGAGGACGAGGAGCGCTACATCAGCGGCCTGACGCTCGGCTTCGGCAAGAACGGCTTCAAGGCTCCCGCCGGGCTGGTGCAGGGCAACGGCCTGCAGGCGCTGCTGGCCGACTGGACTGCGGCGGTGCCCGTCAACCAGCCCTTCGACCGCCTGCCGATCCCGTTCCGCGCGATCGCCACCAACCTGCGCAACGGCCGCATGGAGGTGCTCGACCACGGCTCGCTGCCGCTCGCGATCCGCGCCAGCATGGCCATGCCGGGGCTGTTCTCGCCCACCGAGATCGCCGGCGTGACCCTGGTCGACGGCGGCCTGGTCAGCAACCTGCCGGTCAGCACCGCGCGCGGGATGGGCGCCGACGTGGTGATCGCGGTCGATATCGGCTCGCAACTGCGCCCGCTCGACGCGCTGGCCTCGCCGGCGGACGTGTTCCAGCAGATGCTCGGCATCCTGATCCGCCAGAACGTCTCGCGCGAGCGCCATGAACTTGGCCCGCGCGACGTGCTGCTCGAGCCCTCGCTCGGCTCGCTGAGCTTCACCGATTTCCAGAACGCCAGCCAGGCGATCGCGGCCGGCGAGGCGGCGGCCACCGCCGCGCTGCCGCAGCTCGAGCGTTATGCGCTGTCGCCGCAGGCCTACGCGACCTATCGCACCGCGCACATGAGGCCGCCGGCCGAACCGATCCGGCTGGCCGAGGTGGAGATCCGCACCCAGGGGCCGGTGCCGAAGCGGGTGGTGGCCGACGCGCTGCACGTCAAGCCCGGCGATATCTACGATCCGCAGGCCGTCAGCCGCGACCTGCTGGCGCTGACCACCACCGGCAATTTCGACACGGTCACGCAGCAGGTGGTGACCGACGGCGACGCCAACAAGCTGGTGGTCGACGCGCGCGGCAAGAGCTGGGGCCCGAACTTCCTGCTGTTCGGGCTGGGCATGTCGAGCAGTTCCACCGACGAGGGCGGCTTCCGCTTCCATATCGGCTACCGGCACCCCTGGCTGACCGAGTCGGGCCTGGAATTCCGCGCCGATTCCACGCTCGGCAGCGACCTGCAGACGTTGCACGCGGAACTGCGCCAGCCGCTGTCGAGCCGCTACGGCTTCTATCTCGCGCCTTACGCGGAATTCGAGCGACGCTTCGCCAACGTCTACTGGGACGACTAC
Source organism: Burkholderia sp. (assembly GCA_040946965.1). Taxonomy (GTDB): domain Bacteria; phylum Pseudomonadota; class Gammaproteobacteria; order Burkholderiales; family Burkholderiaceae; genus Burkholderia. The sequence goes on from JAYFRU010000131.1 coordinate 2,151, forward strand.
AAGCTCACGCAGTACCAGCAGCAGACCGAGCGCGTCGGCCTCGATCTCGGCCTGCCGATTGGACGGCTCGGCGACCTGCGTGTAGGCCTGGCCTACGCGCACGGCAACGCCTCGCCGACCTATAACTTCCCGACCGACATCTCGCCAAACGGCAGCCCGATCGGCCAGGTGTTCGACAGCGACAAGGGCCACCAGCTCAGTGCGCGAGCCCGCTTCGTGATCGACCAGCTCGATGATCCAACGCTGCCGCGCAACGGCTATTTCACCGAGTTCCGGATCGAGCGCTCGCTGGTCGCGAGCGACCAGACGGAGTACACCGAGGTATTCGGCAAGGCAATGGTGGCTCGGCAGTTCGGCCGACACAGCCTCAACGCCAGTATTGAGGGCGGCAAGAGCTTCGGCGGTACCGGCCCGGTCAACCTGCTGGGCTTCACCCTGGGCGGCTTCCAGCACCTGGCCGCCTATGCGGCAGACCAGCTCGATGGCGACGCGATCGCCTATGCCCAGATCACCTACATGAATCAGGTGGCGAGCTTCAACGCCTCGCCGATCAAGGCTCTGTATCTGGGTGCAAGCGCGGAAATCGGCAACGTCTGGACCTCCAGCGGCAACCAGATCCTGGCCGACATCAGCAGCGGGCCGATGAAGCAGAGCTATTCGTTCTTCGCGGGCTTCACGACCTCGTTCGGGCCGATCTACGTGGGCGTGGCGTTCGCGCCGGGCGGGCGCCGCAATCTGTACTTCCAGCTCGGCCGCACCTACTGAGCGGCCGGCGGCACGGCGGCGGCGTGATGAGCGGCGGCGCGAACCATCGCGCACCGCCAGGCGGCGCCGGCTGGGCGGCTCAGCCCGGCCAGCGGATCTCGAAGCGCGCGCCGGGCAGCACGCGCGCGTCGGTCACCACGATATTGCCGTGATGGGCCTGCAGCACCTGCCGCGTGATCGCCAGGCCCAGCCCGTAGCCGGCCGTGTGGCGATCGAGCCGCACGAAGGCGTCGAAGATCCGTTCGCGCTCGCCGGCGGGCACGCCGGGGCCGTCGTCCTCGACATAGATCAGGATCTCGCCGCCGGTCGCGGCCAGCGTGGTGCCGATCAGGATGCGCGACTGCGCGTACTTGGCCGCGTTGCGCAGCAGGTTGCGGATCGCATACGACATCAGCCGCGTATCCATGCTCACGCGCAGTTCGGCCGGCGTGCCCAGGCGCGTCTCGATCAGCTTGCCCGGGCTGAGCGGCGCCACCTCGTGCACCTGGGTGTCGAGCCAGCAGGCCAGCGTGGTCGGCTCCAGGCTCGACTGCAGCGAGCTGTACTCGAGCCGCGCGTAGGTCAGGCTCATGTCGATCAGCTCGTCGAGCTCGGTCACGTCCTGCGCGATGCTGTCCAGCGCATTGAACCGCTCGGCCTCCGACATCGGGTCGCGCAGGATTTCCAGTGCGAAGCGCACGCGCGCCAGCAGCGTGCGCAGCTCGTGCGAGATGCCGTTGGTGAGGTCGCGCTGCGCCTCGATCAGGCGCTCCATGCGCATCGCCAGCGCATTGAGGGTGCGCGCCAGCGGGCCGAGGATCACGCTGTGCGATTCGCGCGCGCGGGTGTGGAAACGCCCGTCACTGAAGTCGATCGCGCGCTCGCGCACCATCACTAGGTCCACCCAGGTCGGCCGCGCCCAGCGCCAGGTGGCCAGCGCCGGCACCACGATCACGAACAGGGCCACGCCGAGCGCGCCGCCCGACAGCGCGTCGAAACCGGCCAGCACCGTCTGCGGCGAGAGCGTCACCGACAGCGCCAGCAGCGGCACCGCCACCACCAGCATGACCAGGCTCATCAGGTGCAGGTAGGCGCGCACGTAGAGGCGCGACCAGCTCGGCATGCGATCGGCGCGCGTATCGGTCCAGGAGCGCCGGAAGCGCAGCCAGCGCCAGCGCAGGTAGCGCAGCGCCGACAAGCGCGACTGCCCGACGCCGCCGCTCGCCGCAGTTTCGTCGGTGCCGCCGAAACTGCGGTGCCGCGCGTCCTTATTCCCAGGCATGGGTGCTGAACTGGTAGCCCTTGCTGCGGATCGTCTTGATTCGCTGCGGATGGCTCGCATCGTCCTGCAGCTTGCGGCGCAGTTTCGAGATCCGGCCGTCGATGGTGCGATCGAGGCCGTCGAATTCGACGCCGCGCAGCTGCAGCATCAGGTCGTCGCGGCTGACCACCTCGCCGGCATGGCTCACCAGCACCCACAGCAGGTCGAATTCCGCTGAAGTGAGGTCCGGCGAGGAGCCGTCCGGCAGCCGCACCGAGCGGTTGCCGCGGTTGATCGAGAACTTGCCGAACGCATGGCTCTCGGGCCCGTTGCCGGGTTCCGGCGCGCGGGCCGGCGCGCGGCGCAGCTGCGCCTTGATCCGCGCCAGCAGGATGCGCGGCTCGACCGGCTTGCGCACGTAGTCGTCGGCGCCGAATTCGAGGCCCAGCAGTTCGTCATAGGGCTCGTCGCGGGCCGTCACCATCACGATCACGCCATCGAAATGCTTGCGCGCCTCACGGCAGATCTCGAAGCCGTCCTTGCCCGGCAGGTTCACGTCCAGCAGCACCAGGTCGGGCCGCGACGAGAGGATCGCGGGGACGGCCGCGTGGCCGTCGAGCACGGTCTCGACTTCGTAGTCGTGCTTGCGCAGGTAGCCGGTGATCAGGGTGGACAGGCGGTTGTCGTCCTCGACGAGAAGAATCCGGTAAGGCATGGGTGGTCGTTGCTGGCGGTGAATCGGGCTGCGGCCCGACAGTTAACCATCGGTAACATTTCAAGCGAATCAGCATGATACTGCCGTCCGGCTCCCGATTGATGCATGTTCTTCAGGAATCGACGCCGCTGTGCAGCAAGTGTGCACGCGGCCGGGAACCGCGGCGGACCGAGCCTGGCGAAGCCCGGTCGCATTCGACCGGGCGCGGCGCCGGGAGTGCCCGAAACCGCCGCCGCCGCCGCTCGACTCCATCAAATCTCCACATCTCCTCCACATTGGCGAGGCATCGCGCCGGCTCGTGTCGCGCGCTCGATTCCGGTAAGCGCTTACCTCATATCGCCTCGTTTTCGTGTCCCCTTTGCCTGCCTGCCGTGTCATCGACTGGAAACCCGGATTCGAACCACACAGGAGTACCTCGATGATTGCTCGGCCCTCCCGCCGCCTGGCCACGCCGCTCGGCGCCACCGCCAACCTCGGCCGGCCGCGTGCCTCGCGCTCGCGGTGCGGCCCGGTCGCGCGGCGCACGCTTTGCGCGGCCGCCACGCTGGCCTGGACCCTCTCGCCGGCAAGCGGCGCGGCCGCCGAGCGCCTCGACCCAGGCGTCGCGAACCAGGCCGGACGCCGTGCCCGGCATGTGCCGGCCGGCGAGCTGGGCACTGCGTTATCCGAGCTGGCCGGCCAGGCCGGCGTGACGATCCAGATGGATGCGCGGCTGGTCGAGGGCAAGCGCACCCGCAGCATCGACGGCAGCTACACGCTCGCCGAAGGCTTCGCTGCCCTGCACGCGGGCAGCGCGCTGGAAGCCGTCGACAGCGGACGCCAGGTCTGGCTGCTGCGCGCCCGGGTCGGCGATGCAGGTGCCGATGCCGGCGCCGCCGACGCGTCGGCCGTGGCCGGCCATGCGCTGCCGGTCGTCAAGGTCAGTAGCCGCGCGGGCGACGGCGTAGGTGGCTACGTGGCCGCGACCAGCAGCGCCGGCTCGAAGACCGCCACCTCGCTGCTCGAGATCCCGCAATCGGTCTCGGTCGTCACGCACGATCAGATGGTCCAGCAGGATGCACAGACGCTCAACGCCGCAGTGCGCTACACCTCGGGCGTGCAGCCCGAGACGCGCGGCGCCGTGGCCACGCGCTACGACCTGCTGACGGTGCGCGGCTTCCAGGCCGATACCTACTGGAACGGCCTGAAGCAGATCAGCAACAGTATGTATTCGACGCCGCAGATCGACCCTTATCTGTTGGAGCGCATCGACGTGCTGAAGGGGCCGGCGGCGTGCTCGACCAGGGCGGCAAGCTGCCGACGCGCCAGCCGCTGCACCAGATCGGCGTGGAGCTCGGCACCGATGCGCATCGGCAGGCCACGTCCGATTTCTCGGGCCCGCTCGACGCCGACAGCCGCTACCTGTACCGCTTCACGGGCATCGCGCGCAGCGAATTCGGCCAGGTCGAGAGCACCCGCAACGAGCGGATCGCGCTGGCGCCCTCGTGCACCTGGTGCCCTGACGAAGCCACCTCGCTGACGCTCTACGCGCTCTACCGGCGCGCTCCGCGCGGCAGCTCCTACGGCGCGCTGCCGCGCGACTTCTACGACGGCGACACCAATTTCGAGCGCTTCAGCCGCACTGAGGCCGCGCTCGGCTACCGCTTCTCGCGCAAGCTCGCCCCCGACTGGACGGTGCGCTCGAACGCGCGCTACTTCCATATCGGCCAGGACTACGCGAGCGTCTACAGCAGCGGCTTCGTGGCCGGCAGCTCCTCGCTGCAGCGCTACCCGATCGCCTCGCATGACCAGTTCAACTCGATCGCGCTCGACAACCAACTCGAAGGCCGCGTCGCGACCGGCGCGGTGCGCCACACGGTGCTGGCCGGCTTCGACTACCAGCACTTCGCGACCTCCTACGCGCTCGGCTACGGCAGCGCGCCGCCGCTCGACGTGCTCGCCCCCAGCTACACCCAGCCGATCGGCCCGATCGCGCTGACGCCCACACAGATCCGCAGCAACCAGTTCGGCGTCTACGCCCAGGACCAGATGCGCTACGGCCATCTCGTGCTGACGCTGGGCGGCCGCCAGGACTGGGCCAACACCTCGACCGCCACCGGCGGCGCGACCATCTCGCAATCGGCGTGCGCCTTCACCAAGCGCGCCGGCCTCAGCTACGTGTTCGACAACAGCATCGCGCCCTACGTCGGCTACACCGAATCGTTCTCGCCGCAGAGCGGCACCAACCGCGCGGGCCAGCCCTTCGACCCAGAACGCGCGAAGCAGTACGAGATCGGCGTGAAATTCCAGCCCATCGACTACGACGCGATGTTCACCATCGCGCTATCCGATCTCACCCGCAACAAGCTGCTGACCACCGACACCGTCAACCCGCTCTACCAGACCCAGTTGGGCGAGGCCCGCTCGCGCGGCATCGAGCTGGAAGCCAAGGCGAGCCTGTCCGATTCGCTCAACGTGACGGCCAGCTATACCTATCTCGATACCAAGTACGTGCAGAACAACAGCGGGCTGGCGGGCAAGTTCCTGACCGGCGTGCCGCAGCACCAGGCCTCGGCCTGGGCCTACTACACGCAGCGACGCGGGCCGCTGGCGGGGCTGTCGGGCGGCGCCGGCCTGCGCTACACCGGCCAGACCTACAACGACACCAACCAGTACCGGCTGTCCAGCTACCTGCTGCTCGACGCAACCCTGCGCTACGACCTCGGGCGCCTGTCCTCGCGCATGAAGGGCTCGGACATCTACGTGAACGCGCAGAACCTGCTCAATCGCCGTTATGTCGCCTCGTGCTCGTCCACAGCCTGGTGCTGGGTTCGGCTACGGGCGACAGGTGTTCGCGGGCGCGAACTATCGCTGGTAAGGCGCGAGCAAGGCGGCGGCAACGGCGGGCGAGTGGCGCCCGGCACGGGCCCCGCCCAGCCTGCCACCGCTTCGAGCGGATGGTCACGTGGAAGCAGCACGGCGAACGTATCCTCACCCAAGTAGGCGAGACGTTTCCGCAATTCACTGTCTTGAGCAACGGCGGCGTCGAGTTCTACCTACCGGACGGCAAGGCGGCTGTCTTGCACCCGGCCGGATCTCCTTTGAGAGCTCTCGTTGAAAGTGGTGTACGCGGCGTAGGGAGGAGGCAGGAGAAGGCGGTGGCGCTTGAAGGAGAATGTTGTCTCTCACAGTCACACTTTCTCAATCGAATGCCACCACCATGGCGAAACATACGCAGGATCGTCGCGGCAGTCCACCGGC
>JAYFRU010000132.1:0-8047 GCA_040946965.1 Burkholderia sp.
CCGTCCGCAAGCCGCAGGCGTAAGCGCTAGCCGATCAGCCGCCGAGGCGCAAGGGGCGGGTTCGCTGATCGCTTACGTTACACCCGGCTTGCCCGGCTTGCGGCGCGTCAAGCGCCGCGCGATGCGCACCATCGCGAGCCAGTGCTGGGACCAGAAACCCTCGCCGTAGGACACGCCCTGGTACTGCTCGCGGATGCCGGTGGGTTCGGGCGTCTTGTTCCAGGAGGCGGTGCGGAACAGCATGTCCCACCAGGGGAACAGCACGCCGAAATTGCAGCCGTAGGCCGTGCCCTCGTGGCCGTAGCCGACCGCGTGGTGGCGCCGGTGGAAGGTCGGGCTGACCAGCAGGCGCTCGCCGAGCCAGCCGAACGGCAGCCGCGCATTGGTGTGCTGCACGCTCTGCACGAAGTTCGACAGCGCCGTGAGCACCACGAACTGCGAGGGCGAAACGCCGATCACCACCGCGATGGCGGCGAAGAAACAACCCTGGATCAGGTCGTCGAGCAGGTGGTTGCGGTCGTCGGTCCACAGCGACATCTGCCGCTGGCTGTGGTGGACCGCATGCAGCTCCCACCAGACGCCGATCCGGTGCTGCCAGCGGTGGTACCAGTAGCCGGCGAAATCGAGCGCCGCCAGGTAGATCAGGAAGGCCACCAGCGGCTGGGAGGTCACGCCGGGCCACAGCGTGTCGAGATTGAAGTTCGCGACGCCCTTCAGCCGCAGCCACGACTGGAAGTTGTTGAACAAGGGCTGCATCGCGAAGAAGAAAAACAGCGTGAAGATGCCGAGCTTGGCGAGCAGCGTGTAGAGCACGTCGACGCGCGTCTCGCGGCGGTGCTGCCACGACTCGGCCGGCCGCAGCGCCTCGAGCGGGCGCAGCAGCAGGTACATCGCCACCACCTGCAGCGCACCGACGAGCACCCAGTACAGCGCGTCGTAGGTGTCCTCGTCGTAGTCCATCAGGTCGAACTTAAACATCAGTGGCTGGACGATATCCACGTACAGCCAGGTCTGCAGGTTCGACACGAAGGTATCGAGCATCGAGGCGATCATGTGCAGCATCGGCGTGCTCCGGCCGGCGTCAGGCGCCGTTGGGCGCCGTCACCGGCGCGCGATCGTAGAAATAGATGCCGTGCGGCGAGCGGCCGACCGGAATCGTCTGGATCAGGCGCCGGCTGGCCAGGTCGATCACGCCGACCTTCTTGGCGAAGCGGAAGGTCACCCACAGCGTCTTGCGATCGGCCGACAGTTCCATGTCGTCGGGGCCCGGCAGCAGGCCGGCGATGTCGCTGACATTGGTGAGCGTGTTCTCGTCGATGATGCTGATGGTGTTCGCGACCCGATTCGTCACGGCCACGTGGGTGCCGTCGGCCAGCGAACGGAAGTTGTGGGCGCCCTTGCCGGTCGGGATGGTCTTGACCACCTTCTGGTTGCGCCAGTCCACCACCGCCACGTAATCGGCGCCGGTCATGCCGACCAGCACGTATTTGTCGCCGGGCGTCATCCACAGGCCGGCCGGCACCTTGCCGACCTTCATCTGCCACTTGACCGTCTGCGTCGGCAGGTCGATGGCGGCCAGCTCGCCCGAGACCTGCAGCGACACCAGCACGGTGCGGCTGTCCCGGGTGAAGGCCAGGTGGCTCGGCATCACCTGCAGCGGCACGCGCTTGACCAGGTGGACGTTCTGGCCGTCATAGCCGTAGATGTCGACGCGATCCAGGCGCAGGCCGGCCGCCACGAACCACTTGCGGTCGGGCGAGAAGCCAAGCTGGTAGGGATCGTCGATGCCTTCCACGGTGCGCTGCGGCGCGCCGGTGCGCGGATCGAGGAACATCAGGCTGTTCGAGACCGAATTGGCGACGATCAGCGAGGAATTGTCGGGCGTCGCCATCAGGTGATGCGGCTCCTTGCCGGTCGGCAGCGTGCCGACCACCTGGTGCGAGTTCTGGTCGATCAGCGACAGGGTCGCCTCGGCCGCATTCAGCACGATCACATTGTTGGCAAAGGCGGCGGGCGCCGCAGCGACGGTCAGCGCGCCGAACAGCAGGGCGGCGCGCCCGAGGGACAGGAAATTGCGCATGGAGACTCACGTCGAGAAACAGCCGTCATTGTAGAACGTTCGAGCGCTCGGCCGGTTGACCGCCCGAGCGTCCGAATTCGCCTGCGCAGCCGGAGCTGCGCTAGCGCTGCAGCGACTCCCAGACCTTGTGCAGCCGCTTGACCGAGACCGGCATCGGGGTGCGAAGTTCCTGCGCGAACAAGGAGATACGCAGTTCCTCGAGCAGCCAGCGGAACTCGGTGAGACGCGCGTCGGCCGCCCCGCCGCGCTGCGACAGGGCCCGCTGGTACTGCTGGTTGAGCGGCGCGAATTCAGCCAGCTGGCGCGTGTCGCGGCCCGCATCGGCCTTCAGCTTGTCGATGCGCATCGCGATCCCCTTCAGGTAGCGCGGGAAATGCGCGAGCTGCGGGTAGGGCGTGTCGGTCACGAAACGCTTGCCGACCAGCGCGCCGAGCTGCGCCGTCATGTCGGCATGGGCGGCAGCGAAGGGCTTGGCCTGGGCCAGCTTCTTGGCGAGCCCGGCGTACTCGGCCAGGACCTGGCCGACCAGCCGCGCGATCTCCTGCGCCAGCAGGTTCAGGCGGCTGCGGCCTTCGTCGCGGCGCGCGTGGAAGCTCGCGTCGTCGACCGGCAGCGGATCCTGCAGGCAGGCGCGGTCCAGCGCGGTATCGATCAGCTGGTCGCGCAGCTCGTCCTGCGAGCCCAGCGTCATGTACTGCATCGCCATCTCGCGCAGGCCCGGCAGGTTCTTCTCCAGGTACTTGATCGGCTCCTTGAGCTGCAGCGCGAACAGGCGCCGCAGCCCGGCGCGGTGGATGCGCGTCGCCTCCTCGGGCGAATCGAACACCTCGACGTCGCAATGCGTGCCGCGATCGACCAGGGCCGGGTAGCCGAACAGCGTCTGGCCGCGCCGGCGGATTTCCAGCAGCTCGGGCAGCTTGCCGAAGTTCCAGGTGGTGAGGTTCTCGTAGAGCGCGGTCGCACCGCTCCCCTGCCCGCCTTGGGCACCCTCGCCCGCACCGCCGGCGGCGCCGTTGTTTGCCCCGTTGGTTGTCCCCTTGGCCGCGCCCTTCGCGGTAATCGGAGCCGTGCGCCCACCGCTGCCGGCCGGCGCCAGGGTGGCCGCTGCGGCGATCTTCTGGAAGTGCTGCTGCGCCTGCGCGCCGAGTTCGCCGCGCAGCTGGGCCAGGTTGCGGCCCATGCCGAGCTGCCGGCCATGCTCGTCGATCACCTTGAAGTTCATGAACAGGTGGGCAGCCAGCGTTTCCAGCTTGAAATCCGAGGATTTCATGGCGATCTGCGTCTGGTTGCGGATATCGCCGATCAGCACGTCGAGCAGCGCGCCCGCGCCGAAGCGCTCGCCACCGGTGCGCTCGACGAAGCCGGCCGCGAACTCGGGCAGCGGCACGCAATGGCGGCGCAGCTTCTGCGGCAGAGACTTGAGCAGCAGTTGCACCTTCTCCTTGAGCATGCCCGGCACCAGCCATTCGGCGCGGCGCGCGTCCACCTGGTTCAGCGCGTAGAGCGGCACCTGCAGGGTCACGCCGTCGCGCGGCGAACCGGGCTCGAAGTGATAGGTGAGGCCCATCTCGACGCCGGCCATGGTCAGCCGCTTCGGGAACAGGTCGGTGGTCACCCCGGCCGCCTCGTGGCGCATCAGGTCGTCGCGCGACAGGTACAGCAGGCGCAGCTTGTCCTCGGACTGGCCGCTCTTTTTCACCTCGTCGCGGTACCAGCGCTCGAACGCGGCACCGGTGTGGATGCTTTCGGGGATCGCCTGGTCGTAGAAACCGTGGATCAGTTCGTCGTCGACCAGCACGTCCTGGCGGCGCGACTTGTGCTCGAGCTGCTCGATATCGGCCAGCAGCTTGCGGTTGTGGGCGAAGAAGGCGAGCCGGGTGTCGAATTCGCCGTCCACCAGCGCGCCGCGAATGAACAGCTCGCGCGCGCGCCGCGGGTCCTGCTGGCCGAATGCCACACGGCGGCGGTTGTAGATGATCAGCCCGTACAGCGTGTCGCGCTCGTAGGCGCTGACCTGGGCCGGCTTCTTCTCCCAGTGCGGTTCGGACAGCGAGGTCTTGAGCAGGTGCGCGCCGATCTTCTCGACCCATTCGGGTTCGATCTTCGCCAGGCAGCGCGCGTAGAGCCGGCTGGTCTCGACCAGCTCGGCGGCCATCACCCAGCGCCCGGCCTTCTTCACCAGCGCCGAGCCCGGCCACAGATGGAACTTGATGCCGCGCGCGCCGAGGTAGTGCGGCTCGTCGTCGGTCTTCATGCCGATATTGCCGAGCAGGCCCGTCAGCAGCGACAGATGCACCTGCTCGAAGGTCGCCTCGACCTCGTTCAGGCGCCAGCCGTGCTCGCGCACCACCGTCAGCAACTGGCTGTGGACATCGCGCCATTCGCGCAGCCGCAGGTGCGAGAGGAAGTTCGCGCGGCAGGCGTCGATCAGCTGGCGGTTCGACTTCTTGTGCGCCACCGCCTCCTCGAACCAGCTCCAGATCCGCAGCCATTGCAGGAACTCGGAACGCTCGTCGGCGAACTTGCGGTGCGCCTGGTCGGCCTGCTCCTGGGCCTCGATCGGCCGGTCGCGCGGGTCCTGCACCGACAGTGCGCTGGCGATGATCAGCACCTCGCGCAGCGCCTGCTGGTCGCGCGCGGCCAGGATCATGCGACCCACCCGCGGATCGAGCGGCAGCCGCGCCAGCTCCCGGCCGAGCGGCGTCAGCGCGTTGTCGTCGTCGACCGCGCCGAGTTCGTTGAGCAGCTGATAGCCGTCGGCGACCGCGCGGCCCGGCGGCGGCTCGATGAACGGGAAGGACTCGATCGAGCTCAGGTGCAGCGACTTCATGCGCAGGATCACGGCCGTCAGCGAGGAACGCAGGATTTCCGGATCGGTGAAGCGCGCACGGCCGGTGTAGTCGGACTCCTCGTAGAGGCGGATGCAGATGCCGTCGGCCACGCGCCCGCACCGGCCGGCGCGCTGGTTGGCGGCCGCCTGCGAGATCGACTCCACCTGGAGCTGCTCGACCTTGTTGCGATAGGAATAGCGCTTGACGCGCGCCAGGCCCGTGTCGACCACGTAGCGGATGCCCGGCACGGTCAGCGAAGTTTCGGCCACGTTAGTGGCCAGCACGATGCGGCGCGCGTTCGAGGCCTTGAACACGCGCTCCTGGTCGCCCGCCGAGAGCCGCGCGAACAGCGGCAGGATCTCGGTATGCGGCGGATGGTGCTTGCGCAACGCCTCCGCCGCCTCGCGGATCTCGCGCTCGCCGGGCAGGAACACCAGCACGTCGCCGGGACCTTCGCGGCACAGCTCGTCGACCGCGTCGACGATGCCGTCCATCAAGTCGCGCTCGGCCTCGCGCGCGCTCTTCTGGCGGTCGCGCCCGGAGGCGGCGCCCTCGGCGTTGCGAATCGCGGCCGGGCGATCGTCGGCGATCGGCCGGTAGCGCATCTCGACCGGGTACAGGCGGCCGCTGACCTCGAACACCGGCGCCGGCTTCTCCTCGCTGCCGAAATGGCGCGCGAAATGCTCGGCGTCGATGGTCGCCGAGGTCACGATCAGCTTCAGGTCGGGGCGCTTGGGCAGGATCTGCTTCAGGTAGCCGAGCAGGAAATCGATGTTGAGGCTGCGCTCGTGCGCCTCGTCGATGATCAGCGTGTCATAGGCGCGCAACAGCGGATCGGTCTGCGTCTCGGCCAGCAGGATGCCGTCCGTCATCAGCTTGACCGAGGCACCGGGCGCGAGATTGTCGGTAAAACGTACCTTGTAGCCGACCACCTCGCCGAACGGCGTCCCGAGTTCCTCGGCGATGCGGCGGCCGGTGGACGAAGCGGCCAGCCGGCGCGGCTGGGTGTGGCCGATGAGGCCCTTGCCGCCGGCGCCGAGCCCACGGCCGAGTTCGAGGCAGATCTTCGGCAGCTGGGTGGTCTTGCCCGAGCCCGTCTCGCCGCAGACGATCACCACCTGGTTGGCGGAGATCGCGCGCGCGATCTCCTGGCGCTTGCCCGAGACGGGCAGGCTTTCGGGGAAGCTGATCGGCGGGATCGGGTTCGGCGTCACGGGTGGGCGCGCGGCGCGCGGCTCCCGGGCCTCGCGCGCGGGACGGGCTTCGCCGCCCTCGGCCTTGGCGCGCGTCGCGCGGCCCTGGGCAGGGTCCTTGTACTGGCCGCCCTGGCGAGGCTCGCGCGGCGGCTGACCCTCGCGCGGCGCGCGGCCGTCTCGCGGGCCGCCGCCCTCGTGGCGCGGTTGCCCGGCGCCGGCTTCGCGATCCTGGCGCGGTGCGCGCGGCGGCCGCTCGGGATCGGCCCGGCCCGGGCGAAGTTCTTGAGCGGAAGAGGCAGGCGCCGAGGGCGCGGCTTGCGGCGCGCGAGGCGGCGGCGGCGATTGCGGCGAGGTGGACGCGGCCGGTTGCGCGCGTTCGCCGGCCTGCGCATCCGGGTGCTTCGGTGCGGAGCTTTTGGGTACATTCGACATGGGGCGCATTATAATCCCGCCCATGAATTCCCAAACCGACCTCCCCGCCGCCCCGGCGCCGTCGCCCGTCGACGCGACCGCGATCAGCCACGCCCAGTTCGTCGACTGGATGCGTTCCGTCGCGCCCTATATTCACAAGTTCCGCAACAGCACCTTCGTGGTCGGTTTCGGTGGCGAGGTGGTGCAGCAGCAGGGCCTGCTGAATGCGCTGGTCGCCGACATCGCCCTGCTTCAGGCGATGGGCATCCAGATCGTGCTGGTGCACGGCTCGCGGCCGCAGGTCGAGGAGCAGCTGAGCCTGCACGGGGTGGAGTCGGAGTTCTCGCACGGGCTGCGCATCACCGATGCGCGCGCGCTCGAGTCGTCCAAGGAAGCGGCCGGCGAAGTGCGCCTGGACATCGAGGCGGCGATCAGCCAAGGCCTGCCGAATTCACCGATGGCGCATGCCCACATCAGCGTAGTGTCGGGCAACTTCGTCACGGCTCGCCCGGTCGGGGTTCTCGACGGCGTCGATTTCCAGCACACCGGCGTGGTGCGCAAGATCGATGCCGAATCGATCCGCCACTCGCTGGCCAGCCGCAAGCTGGTGCTGCTCTCGCCGCTGGGCTTCTCGCCGACCGGCGAAGCCTTCAACCTGTCGATGGAAGATGTCGCCTCGGCCGCCGCGATCGCGCTGCGCGCCGACAAGCTGATCTTCCTGACCGAGGCGCCCGGCGTGCTCGACAGCGAGAGCGAGCTGATCCGCGAAATGTCGCTCGACGCGGCCGCCGACCTGCTCGATTCCGGCAATGTGCAGGGCGACGAGGCCTTCTACCTGAAGCACGCGGTCCGTGGTTGTCGCGGCGGCGTGGCGCGGGCGCACCTGCTGCCCTACTCGCTCGACGGCAGCGTGCTGCTCGAACTGTTCCTGCACGACGGCGTGGGCACCATGATCTCGTACGAGAACCTGGAAAGCCTGCGCGAGGCCACCCCCGACGACGTGGGCGGCATCCTCACCCTGATCGAGCCGCTCGAGACCGACGGCACCCTGGTGCGGCGCGGACGCCACCAGATCGAACGCGACATCGACCACTTCTCGGTGATCGAGCACGATGGCGTGCTGTTCGGCTGCGCGGCGCTCTATCCGTATACGCAGGAGAAGATCGGCGAGATGGCCTGCCTGACCGTGGCGCCGGAGGCGCAGGGCTCGGGCGACGGCGAGCGCCTGCTCAAGCGCATCGAGCAGCGCGCCCGCGCGTGCGGCCTGACGCGCATCTTCGTGCTCACCACCCGCACCGAACACTGGTTCCTCAAGCGCGGCTTCATCAAGGCGACCGTCGACGACCTGCCCGAGGACCGCCGCAAACTCTATAACTGGCAGCGCAAGTCGCTCGTGCTGATGAAGCACCTCTGAGCGGCACGACGCGCGCCACCCCCAGTCGATCACAGGAAAAATGATATGAACGCCTCCCACCCGTGAATGGTGGGAGCAAAGAAGGAAGGTGGACCCTCGCAGGCCGACGGCATCA
>JAYFRU010000133.1:0-8021 GCA_040946965.1 Burkholderia sp.
TTCACTAGTTGCTCGCGCATCCGATGCAACCCCAGCACCGCCTGTTGAGTTTCCGTCTTCACTGCCACCGACTTACCTGGCTGCGGCGCCGCCCTCCAGATTGCTCGCGCACGCGTCCCGTCACCGACAGCGCCACCAGCACGCAGTCCTCGCTCATGGTGCTGGCCACCATCCGCTGCAGGAGCGCGTCCTGGTAGCTCGCCACCGGGCGGCCGAAGCGCACCAGCCGGAAGCGCAGCTCGTCGGCCAGCGCCGTCGAGCCGCCGCCCTGCCCATAGACGTAGATCATCCGCGCGCCGGCCAGCGCGGCGGCCGGCGCCTCGAACGCGGTCTGCCGCAGCAGCGCGTGATGCTGCTCGAGCGTGGCGCGCACGTCCTCGTAGACGCGCGAGGCGCTGGCCGCGTCGCCGGGCAAGCCGGCTGCGGGCGCCAGGAACCGCTCGCCGACCGCAGCCGCCTGCGCCAGCCGCAGCTTCAGCTCGCGCACGTCGCGGCAGCCGACCGCCTTGGCGAAGCGCGTCACGGTAGCGACGCTGACCTCGGCCTGCGCGGCGATCTCGCCGATGCTGGCATGGGCGGCCACGGCCAGGTCGTCGAGGATCCGCGAGGCCACCTTGCGCTCGGCGTCGCGCAGCGCGGGCACGCATTCGGCGATGCGCGACACGATGTCGAAGCCGAGCTGGCCGGTGGCGGGCACCGGCTGGCCTGCCGCGTGGAGCGGCTCGGCGGGGGAAGCGAGGTCGGGGGCGGCGGCGCGCGCGGCGGGATTCATCGGATCAATCGTGGGAACGGCTTGTGTTAATAAAAATAACATCACCGGGCGGATGCTACTTTCTGTACTATCCTGCCGTCAACTTCGCTACCAACACGACGAGACGATGGAGCATTCCGCGATGAAAGTTACAAACTACCAGGAGGCGGCGATCCAGCCGACCGGCAAGGGACTCGGCCGGGTGCCGAGCGCGAGCGTGCCGCTGTCGGACGCCGCTCGCCTGGACTGGAACCTGCTCGAGGAGGACGTCAGCCTGCCCGCCGCAGTGCTGTACGCCGACCGGGTCGAGCACAACCTCAAGTGGATGCAGGCCTTCGTCGCCGAATACGGCGTGCAGCTCGCGCCGCACGGCAAGACCACCATGCACCGCAGCTGTTCCGCCGCTAGATCGAGACCGGCGCCTGGGGCATCACGCTGGCCACCGCGCACCAGACGCGCGCCGCCTACCAGGGCGGGGTCTGCCGCGTGCTGCTTGCCAACCAGCTGGTCGGCAAGCACAACATGGCGATCGTCGCCGAGCTGCTGTCCGATCCCGAATTCGAATTCTTCTGCCTGGTGGACTCGGCCGACAACGTCGAGCAGCTAGGCCGCTTCTTCGCCGCCGCCAAGCGGCCTCTGCAGGTGCTGCTCGAGCTCGGCGTGCCGGGCGGACGCACCGGCGTGCGCGATGCCGCGCAGCGCGCCGCCGTGCTGGAGGCCATCGCGCGTCACGCGGACATCATCAGGCTGGCTGGCATCGAGGAGGTCTACGAAGGGGTGCTGAAGGAGGAGGCCGAGGTGCGCGCGTTCCTGAAGGACACGGTCGTGCTGGCGCGCCAGTTCGCGGCCGAGGGCCGCTTCTCGCGCACGCCGGCGATCCTGTCGGGCGCGCGGGCTCGGCCTGGTACAACGTGGTCGCCGACGAGTTCTCGCAGGCGCGCTCCGACGGCATGATCGAGGTGGTGCTGCGGCCCGGCTGCTACCTCACGCACGATGTCGGTGTCTATCGCAAGGCGCAGAACGACATCCTCGCGCGCAACCCGGTCGCCAGGCGCATGGGCGAGGCGCTCAAGCCGGCGCTGCAGTTGTGGGCCTATGTGCAGTCGATCCCCGAGCCGGACCGTGCGATCATCGCGCTGGGCAAGCGCGACGCGGCCTTCGATGCCGGCTACCCGGAACCCGCGCAGCATTTCTGCCCGGGCAGCGCGGCCACGCCGCGCGCGGTGACGCCGGCCGACGGCTGGGAAGTGACCGGCATGATGGACCAGCACGCCTACCTGACGATCGCCCCGGGCGCGGACGTGAAGGTCGGCGACATGATCGCCTTCGACATTTCGCACCCCTGCCTGACCTTCGACAAGTGGCGGCAGATCCTGGTGGTGGACGGCGACTATCGCGTCACCGAGGTGATCGAGACGTATTTCTGAGTGCGGCGCCCGCCGAGACTTCCCGGCGGCGGCCCGCGCCTTCAGGTCGTGATGTCGCGCGACATGACCCGGGGTCGGGCCGCCGCCATGTCCGAGCTCGCCCCCGAGCCCGCGCCGTGCATCCGCTCGTCATGACGCGGAACCGGCGCGAGGCGTACACTGCCCGCTCCCGTCTTCAACCTGCGGAGCAGATGATGGCAGCAAAGCAGAGCCTCTTCCTGACCGGCGATTTCGCCGAGGACTACGAGACCATGGTGCCGTTCCAGGCACTGCAGGCGGTGGGCCACACCGTGCATGCGGTCTGCCCCGGCAAGCGCGCCGGCGACAAGATCAAGACGGCGATCCACGATTTCGAGGGCGACTAGACCTACACCGAGAAGCCCGGCCACCTGTTCGCGCTGAACGCGAGTTTCGACGAGGTCGACGTCTCGCGCTACGACGCGATCGCGATCGCGGGCGGCCGCGCGCCGGAATACATGCGTCTCGATCCCAAGGTGATCGCGTTGGTGCGCGCCTTCGTCGAGGCCGGCAAGCCGGTGGCGGCGATCTGCCATGCCGCGCAGCTGCTGGCGGCGGCCGACGTGATCCGCAGCAAGAAGATCTCGGCCTATCCGGCCTGCGCGCTCGAGGTCAGGCTGGCCGGCGGCGAGTATGCCGATATCCCGGTCGACGCGGCCGTCACCGACGCGCCCTTCGTCACCGCGCCGGCCTGGCCCGCGCATCCGGCTTGGCTCGCGCAGTTCCTGGCCCTGCTCGGCACGCGCATCGAGCTGTAAACGCCAAGGCGGCGCGCGCCGCCCATCCTTCCCGCCGCCCGTCCGGGCGGCTCGTGCTCAGGCCGCCGAGCGGTTGCGGTCGATGCCGGCCGGCGCCGCGCCAACCTCGGCGATGCGCGCCTCCAGCAGCGCGAGCGCGTCCGACAGCGCATTGAGCGCCTCGTCGGGCAATGCCGACATGGTCTCGTCGAGAAACGCGGTACGCTGCGGCATGCAAGCGTCGAAGGCTGCGCGGCCCTCGGCTGCCAGCGTCACGTTGGTGACGCGGTTGTCGCGCGGATCGGGCGCGCGCACGATCCAGCCGAGTGCCTCCATCGATTTCAGCTGCCGCGTCAGCGCACCCGGATCGGTGCGCACCAGCTCGACCAGCCGCTTCTGCGAGGCGGTGCCGTTCTCGTTGTGGAGCGCAAGCAGGATCCGCCAGCGCGGCATCGGCTGGCCGACGTGCGACTCGAAGGCGGAGAGAAACGCGCGGTAGGTGCGCCCGAATTGTTGAAGGATCGCGACGCGGTCTTGTGCTTCCATGATTCCGAACGACAGTAACGATTGAACTCCGGGCCGAAACCCGGCTTGCGGCCCCGCCGCGCCGCTCACTCGGCGACCACAGCGAGCTCGATCTTGCTGCGCAGGCGGATCGGCGGCACGCGCCGGCTCTGCCAGACCGCGACCACCGCCACCACCGCGCCGATCGCGATGCCGAGATGAATCGCGCCGACCAGTGAGGCGCGCGCCGCCTCCAGCAACTGCGCGCCGGGATGGCCCTGCTGGGTGAGCTCAGCCACCACGCGCGCCTGCGCCTCGCGGTCGATCAGGATCTGCGGATCGGAGAGGCGACCGAACCATTGCAGCGCGCGATCGCCGCCGAGCGCCTCGCGCACGCCGCCAGCGTACATCTGGGTGACCAGGGTGCCGGTCAGCGCCGTGCCGATCATACCGCCAACCATGCGCAGCGACTGCAGCAGCGCGGTGGCGATGCCCAGGTGCTCGCGGCCGGCGGTCTGCTGGACGAACACGGTCAGGTTCGGCAGCACGAAGCCCAGGCCGATCCCGCCCGCCACCATCACCGCCAGCAATACCGCCTGGGGCGTGGCATGCGAGGACAGCGCGACGCCCGCGCAGGCCAGCGCCAGCAGGGCGAAACCGGTCGGCAGCATCGCGTTGGGGCTGGGGATGCGCGTCACGATGCGCCCGTTCAGGATGCTGCCGATGGTGATGAACACCACCAGCGGCGTGATCACCACGCCGGCCGCCTTGGGCGACATGCTGAAGCCGCCCTGGAACAGCAGCGAGAACATCGAGAAGCCGGCCAGGACCGCCAGCGAGAACAGCATCGCGAGCGACCGGTTGGCGAACATGTCGGTGGGCAAGAGCGCATGCGGGATGCGTTTCTCCCAGCGCCACAGCGCCAGGCCCGCCAGCACCGCGATCACCAGCAGCGCGCCGGGCCAGTCCAGACGCATCTTGCCCTCATGCTTGGCATGGCGCAGATGCGGCAGGTAGCGGATCACGAAGAACAGCGAGAGCAGCCCGAACGGCAGGTTCACGTAGAACACCGAGCGCCAGCCCCGGAACTGCGTGAGGAAACCGCCCAGCGAGGGGCCGATCGCGTTGGCAATGCCGAAGGCGGTGCTCATCAGCACCTGCCAGCGCAGCCGCACCATCGAATCGGGGAACAGGTCGGGCACGCAGGCGAAGGCCGTGCCCACCAGCATCCCGCCGCCGATCCCCTG
This sequence comes from Burkholderia sp., assembly GCA_040946965.1. GTDB lineage: Bacteria > Pseudomonadota > Gammaproteobacteria > Burkholderiales > Burkholderiaceae > Burkholderia. The sequence goes on from JAYFRU010000133.1 coordinate 4,685, forward strand.
CAGCACGCGCGCGGCCACCAGGAAGCTCATGCTGCCCGCCATCCCGCACAGCGCCGAGGCTGCGGTGAACACCACGATCGAGGCGATCACGAAGGGCTTGCGGCCGTAGTTGTCGCCCAGCCGGCCGAAGATCGGCACGGTGATCACCGAGGTCAGCAGGTAGGAGGTCGCGACCCAGGCGTAGAGATCGATGCCGCGCAGCTCGGCCACGATGGTCGGCAAGGCAGTGCCGACCACGGTCTGGTCGAAGGCGACCAGCATTGTGACGAAGGAAATGCCCAGCATTGCCAACAGAGATTCACGAAACGGCAGGACTTGCCCACTCGAATGGTGGGCTCGGGTATGGACGGCCATCTTTTGACCGCGCAATGTTTGACGAGTCAACGATTTTGATATAGTAGCATGCATGGGGCAGGCTACGCTGAGGGTGTGTTGCCTGACCCTGCTCACGGGAGAGATATGGAACCTATTTCAGGCGCCATCGGCGCCACCCTGTCGCCCGAGGACCTGGACACCTTGCGGCGCGCCAAGCTGGCGCTCGAAAGCCCGTCCCTGACGATGAAGCTGACCAGCGTGGTGGGCGCGCCGATCGAGAAGATGATCGCCAGGCTGCCCGGCTTCGCCACCGACAAGATCAACGACGCCACCGAGATCGCGCTGCGCAAGTGCCTGCACCTGGCGCTGCGCACGCTCGGCAAGTCGGGCGGCGTGGCCAGCGCCGGCGAGACGCCCGACAAGCCCAGCAATTTCCTGCACAAGCTCGCGGTGGCCACCACCGGCGCGGCGGGCGGCGCCTTCGGCCTGTTCGCGCTGCCGGTCGAGCTGCCGGTCACCACCACCCTGATGTTCCGCTCGATCTGCGATATCGCGCGCAGCGGGGGCGAGGACCTGTCCTCGATCGACGCCCAGCTGCAATGCCTGGCCGTGCTCGGCATGGGCGGCGGTTTCGCCAGCGCGGGCAGGCAGGACGGCGATGCAGCGACGGAGCACGATGCCGATTTCGACTACTTCGTGCTGCGCGGCGCGCTCGCGCAGGCGGTGTCGAAGGCCTCGTCGGAGATCGCCTCGAAGGGTTTCGCCACGCACGGCTCGGCAGCCCTGCTGCGGCTGGTGCAGGCGATCGCCTCACGCTTCTCGGCGCAGGTGACCGAGCAGATCGCCGCCAAGTCGATCCCGGCGCTCGGCGCGGTGCTCGGCGCCACCGTCAACACACGGTTCATCGACCATTTCCAGCAGGCCGCGCACGGCCACTTCGCGGTGCGCCGGCTCGAGCGCAAGTACGGCACGGCCCCGGTCGAGGCCGCCTATCAGGCAATCGCAATCTGAGCCGCGCGCGGCGGTGCCGCCACGTCCCGCACGAAGGCTGCGGCATCGTCGAGCGCGCGGCGCGCCTCGGGCATGAAGGGCACCGCCATCTGCCAGACATGCGGCATGCGCGGCCAGACCTGCAGGTCGACCTCGACGCCGGCCGCGCGTGCGCTCTCGGCGAAGCGGCGCGAATCGTCGAGCAGCACCTCGGTGCTGCCGGCCTGGATCAGCAGCGGCGGCAGACCCGCCGGATCGGCGTAGAGCGGCGACACATAGGGATCGGTCGGGCTCGCGTCGCCGATGTAGAGGCGCGCGGCGCGGCCCAGCGCGGCGCCCGCGAACATCGGGTCGGCGCCGTCGTTGCTACGCAGCGTCTCGCCGGTGGCGGCCAGGTCGGTCCAGGGGGAGAACAGCACGGCGCCGGCCGGCAGCGGCACGTTGCGATCGCGCAGCGCCACCAGCAGTGCTAGCGCGAGGCCGCCGCCCGCCGAATCGCCGCCGAGCACAATCGTGGCCGGATCGACGCCGGCCTCGAGCAGCGCGGCATAGGCGGCCAGCGCGTCGTCATGCGCGGCCGGGAACGGCGTCTCGGGCGCCAGCCGGTAATCGACCGAAAACGAGCGTGCGCCGGCCTTCGCGGTCAGCGCGAAGACCAGCGGACGATGGGTGGTGGGAGAGCAGAAGTAATAACCGCCACCATGGAAGTACAGCAGGGTCGGCGCGGCGTGCCCGTTCGCGGGTTCCAGCCATTCGCCGCGCGGCGCGTCGGCCGCGCCGTAGCACTCGCGCAGCCGCCAGCCGGCCGGCACCCGCGTCGAGAACGGGCGTCGGCGCTCGGCCAGCACACGCGTGCCCTGCACGTCGATCACGGGCGACAGCGTCTTGGGGCGCACCTGTCGGCGCAGCAACCAGCAAGCCAGTTCGGACTGCCAGCTCATCGGGCCTCCTTGGACAGGGAATCGGTCGCGGGGAAACGGCATCCGCGCCGCGCCCCCGCGACGCGCCTTCAACTGGCGGGTTCGACCTGCCCGCGAATCTCGCCGGACGGGTGTTCCTTGGTATGGACGTTGAAGTACCACTTGCCCGCCATCAGTTCGGTGACCTGCTGATCGCTGAGCACCGCCGAGCCCTTGATCGGGCTCTCCAGCGCATCCTTGGCGATCGGCACCTGCACGCCGGCGTTCTGGCCCACGGGGGCCGGGCTGTGGAAGTGCGCGGCCGTCGCCGGGCCGCTCAGGCCGCTGTAGCTGACGGTCCAGACCAGCGTATGCGTGGCCGTATCGAAGCTGGCGTCGAGCTTGCCCGAGCCCTTGGTCGCCGTCGGCGGCACCTCGCTGGAGGGCTGCAGGTTGGCCGTCAGCTTCGCCGTCTCGGCATGCGCGGCCACCGCCACGAAGGCGCCGAGCAGCACGCCGGTATTCAGGATACGCAGGATTCGCATGGGATCTCCTTGTCCGTTTTGGAGCGCGCCAGCGGCAGCCGCGAAGCGGCCAGCCAAGCGTCGCTGATGCGATGGTAGACCATCGACCGCCGCCGTGCGCGTCGCGAACCGGATCCGGCCCGGGCGGCGCCGGCTTGGCGGTGCCGGCACCGTCCTTCGCTCGACGAAGGAGCACCGGCTCGCTGGTTCGCATCACGTACGAAGCGGCCTCAGCCCAAGCGGCAGATTGGCGACGCCCTATCCGGCGAGGATGACACCGGCTTGGCCGGGTCAGGGACGAAGCGGACAAGGTCGTGCCGAGCCAGGACGCGCATCCGTGGTTCGACGCGCCGCTCTCGCGTCGAATCGACGCGATTCCACCGGTCCGCCGACATCGATCGACACCGTTCGCATTACCTCCGTTTACGCCTGTCGCACGACGCGCGCCCGCGCCGATCCGCGCAAACGCAGGCGGGACCGCGCGCGGGCGCGGCTCGCCGACTTCCGGTGGCGCCGCGCGTTTCTTACCGTGGTAAGTGTTTGTCGTAAACGGATTTGAACATTGAGCGTTAGGTATGCATCCCCCATCAGGAATGGCGTACCGATGAA
>JAYFRU010000134.1:0-7991 GCA_040946965.1 Burkholderia sp.
CATTGCCATGTCAAGTCCTCATCAAGCAGGTGATGAGATCTATAACGCACGACGGCCGTTTCCGTTGTCATGATTTATGAATTACTCAATAACCGCGATGTAAGGCGATCACATAATGGAATAACGTTCCGAAATCGCGTCGGGGAGACGGCGGATTCGATAACGGACCTATGCGTCCACGGATGGAGAACCTTGTGAATATCAAAAAAGCGATCGATCGCATACCGGGCGGCCTGATGCTGGTGCCCATAGTGCTGGGCGCCTGCGTCCACACCTTTGCGCCGGATGCGGGGAAATACTTCGGCTCGTTCACCAACGGGCTGATCGCCGGCACGGTGCCGATCCTCGCGGTGTGGTTCTTCTGCATGGGCGCCACCATCGACCTGCGCGCCACCGGCGTGGTGCTGCGCAAGTCGGGCACCCTGGTGGTGACCAAGACGCTGGTGGCCTGGCTGGTCACCCTGATCTGCGCGCAGTTCATTCCCGACGACGGGGTGAAGGGGGGCCTGTTCGCCGGGCTCTACGCGGCCGTGATGCAGCAGTACGGCACGCGCGAGGAGGCCGGCGCGTTCGTGCTGATGTCGCTCGAATCGGGGCCGCTGGTCAGCATGACGATCCTCGGCGCGGCCGGCGTGGCGGTGTTCGAGCCGCGCCTGTTCGTCGGCGCCGTGCTGCCGTTCCTGATCGGCTTCGCGCTGGGCAACCTCGATCGCGACCTGCGCGACCTGTTCGTCCGCTGATCCCGTTCTTCGGCTTCGCGCTCGGCAACGGCATCGACCTGCACGTGATTGCCAAGAGCGGTATCCCGGGCATCATCCTCGGCGTGGCGGTGATCTTCGTGACCGGCATTCCGCTGATCCTGGCCGATCGCTTTATCGGCGGCAGCAACGGCACGGCCGGCATCGCCGCCTCGTCGACGGCGGGCGCCGCAGTGGCGAACCCGGCGATCATCGGCGAGATGGTGCCGCGCTTCAAGCCGCTGGTGCCGGCCGCCACCGCCACGATGGCCACCGCCTGCCTGATCACCGCGATCCTGGTGCCGATCGTCACCGCGATCTGGGCGCGCCGCTTCAGCCGCAACCTGCCGGCCAGCAGCGCGGCTGCGGCCGACGCGAAGCTGCCGCAGGTCGGCGTGTCGGGGCATCAGGGGCATATCTGACGCTTGCAGGAGGGGAAGCGCGTCGTCGGGAGAGGCGGCGCGCGCCATCGCGGATTCGCCGCGACGGGCGAGAGGCCGGGCCGCATGAGCGGTCCGGCCTTGTCGTTTGCGGCGGGCCGGTCGCGCAAATTTGGTATCTTCCGGGGTCGCACGCGTTTTCCCCGCTTTCCCTGAGTTCTCCGGCTCCCGAATCCATGACCGACCGCATCGTCGCCGCCTTCGATTTCGACGGCACCATCACCACCGCCGACAGCTTCCAGCACTTCGTCCGCCAAGCCGTCGGCACGCGCCGTTTCGCCTGCGCCGGCCTGCGCGCGCTGCCCTGGATCCTCGCCATGAAGGCCGGGTTGATCTCGCGCGGCGCGGCCAAGGCGCGTTTCGCCTGGTTCGCCTTCGGGCCGATGCCGGCGCGCGAGCTCGACGCGCTGGCCACCGCCTTCGTGCAGACCGAACTGCCGGCGCTGGTGCGCCCCGAGATGATCGAGCGCGTGCGCGAGCACCAGGCGCGCGGCCACGCGGTGGTGCTGGTGAGCGCCTCGCCCTCGCTGTACCTGGACAAGTGGGCCGCCACGGTCGGGCTCGACGCGGTGCTGGCCACGCGGCTGGCCTGGCGGGACGGCGCCTTCGCGGGGCAGCTGGACGGCGAGAACTGCTGGGGGCCGCAGAAGGTGGTGCGGCTGGCGGCCTGGTGGGGCGAGCAGCCGCCCGTGAAGCTCTATGCCTATGGCGACAGCCGCAGCGACCGGGAGATGGCCGAGCGTGCCGACTGGTCCTGGATTCGCGGCCAGGGGCCGATGGGACCGATCGAGGCCTGAACGTCGGGCGCCGCGCGTGCCTGCCGAGCGGCGATCGGCGATTGCAGGCGACGGCGCCGCTACAGCACGAAGGGCAGCTTGGTGCCGCGTGCCTCGGCCAGCATCGACAGCGTGATCTTGCGCACTTCCAGCCGGCTCTGCGTGATGTGCGCGCGCAGTAGCATGCCGGCTTCGGCGATCGCGCCGCGATCCAGCAGGCGGATCATCTTGGCGTGTTCCTCGTAGGTGGCCGAGGTGAGATGCGCCTTCAGGAAATCGAGCCGCCGCACGATGCGGATGCGCTCGGTCACCTCGTTATGCACGCGCAGCATCTCGGCGTTGCCGGTGGCCGCCACCAGCTGGCGGTGGAAGGCCTCGTCCATGCGGAACATCTCGGCGGGATCGGTCTCGCGCGCCTCGGGCGCGACGCACCAGGTCGCGTGCAGCGTGGCCAGCGCATCGGCCCAGCTGCCGGCGCCGGCCGTGAGCCACTCGATCGCGGCCAACTCGAGCACGATGCGCAGCTCGTAGAGCTGGTCGAGTTGGACGAAGTCGATCGGCGCGACCTTCCAGCCGCGCCGGAACCCCACCTCCAGATACCCTTCGCGCTGCAGCCGGAACAGCCCGTCGCGCATCGGCGTGCGCGACACGCCGTAGTGTCGGGCGATGTCGGTTCCGGAGAAGCGGTCGCCTGGCAGCAGCCGGAAGCCGAAGATATCGCTCTTCAGCTGCTGGTAGACCTGCTCGGCGAGCGGGTTGGCGCGATTGACCGCCTGCTCGTCGTCGGCGATGTCGGCGCAGAGAGGGGAATCGCTCACGCCGGGGTGGCTCCGGTGGCGTGCTGCACGGCCCGCGGCTCGGGCGCGGCGATCAGGCTCACGTGCGCGGCGACGATGCGCCAGCCGAGGTGGAACGTGTCGCGGCCTTCGAGACGCGCCCAGGTCTGCATCTGGCGACCCAGCAGGGCGGTGGCGTCGCTGCTGAATTCGGTGCTGACGGTGGCGTTCTCGCTGCCGAAGCTGGTGATCACCGTGCGGTGGGCGGCGCGAAGCCGGCACCGGTTCGCAGTTCGCGCGCCAGGCGCGGATCGCCGCGCCGCCGTGCTGGATTTCGGCGATGCCGTAGCGCCCCACCTCGGGTGCCTGCCAGAACAGCGCGTCCATGGTCGGCGCGTCGTTGGCGACCAGCGCAAGCTCGGAGGCGTCGAAGGCGGCGCGCACCTCGGCAAGGATTTCGGGACGATTCAATTCGATGGTCATGGTCGTTGGCTGGCGGAAGTCGTGGCGGGGACCGGGGCCGCTTCGAGCAGGGCACCCAGCGGCGCGGTCCAGCCGACGATGCCGCCCTGCGAGCTTATCATTTCGAGACAAGCGGCCTTGAAGGCCGGGAAGTAGCTGGCGGTGGCGTCTTCCACCAGCAGGCACTCGTAGCCGCGATCGTTGGCCTCGCGCATCGAGCTCTGCACGCAGACTTCGGTGGTCACGCCGGCGAACACCAGGTGCATGATGCCGAGTTCGCGCAGCCGCGCGTCGAGCGCGGTGGCGTGGAAGGTGCCCTTGCCGGGTTTGTCGATCACCAATTCGCCCGCGTTCGGCGCGAGCGCCTCGACGATCTGGTTGCCGGGTTCGCCGCGCACCAGAATGCGGCCCATCGGGCCGGTGTCACCGATGCGCAGGTTCGGTGCGCCGCGCAGGCGCTTGGCGGGTGGACAGTCGGACAGGTCGGGCGCATGCGATTCGCGCGTGTGCACCACGGTCCAGCCCTGGGCACGCGCGAAGGCGAGCAGGGCGGCCACGGTCGGCACGATCGCGGCCAACGGCGCGACGTCGTTGTCGAGCGCGGCGCCGAAACCGCCGGGCTCGGTGAAGTCGCGCTGCATGTCGATCACGATCAACGCGGTCCGTGCCGGGTCGTAGCGATAGGGTGCGGGGCGCGCGGGGACGTCGAACGGCATCGGGGTGCTCTCTCTCAGTGGTGGGTGGCCGGCGCATCGGCCGGCCGGGCCATGTCGCGAGGTGCGGCGTCGAGCCTGGCGGGGGATGCCGCAGGCTCGTGCGCCTCGTTCGTTTCGTCGTGCCCGGCCATGTAGCGGCCCAGCATCGCGCGATCGGCGCCGGCCGCGTCGGTCTCGAACACCAGCCGTCCCGCCGACATCACCGCGATGCGGTCCGACAGTTCCAGCAGTTCGTCGAGATCCTCGCTGACCAGCAGGATCGCGGCGCCGGCCTCGCGCGCGGCGAGCAGGCGCGCGTGGATATCGGCCACCGAGGCGAAGTCGAGCCCGAACAAGGGATTGGCGACGATCAGCACCTCCACCGGCTGGCCCAGCTCGCGCGCCAGCACGGCACGCTGCACATTGCCGCCCGACAGGGTGCCGATCGCGCGCTCGGGCAGCGGCGGGCTGACCTTGAACTCGGCGATGCGTTCGGTCGCGCGCCGGCGCAGCGCGCGCCGGTCGAGGCGCCAGCCCTGCGCGCGCAGCGGCGCGCGGTCGAAGTCGCGCAGCGCGAGGTTCTCGGCCACGCTCATCGAGGCGATACAGGCATTGCGCAGCGGCTCCTCGGGGATCGCGAACACGCGGCGCTCGCGCATCTCCTCGCGGGTGGCGCGATAGGGGCGCCCGCCCACCGCCATGTGTCCCGCCGCCGGCTGGCGCTGGCCGATCAGGGCTTCGACCAGGGCCTTCTGGCCATTGCCCGAGACGCCGGCGATGCCGAGGATCTCGCTGCGGCGCACCGCCAGCGAGAGCTCGCGCACGGCCGGCAGGCCGAGGTCGTCGCGCACCGTGAGGCCGCTGGCCTCGAGGCCGGGCGGCGCGTCGACGGCGCAGGCGCGGCGCGTGGCGCGCGCCGCGAACGCCGTGCTGGGCAGCGATGCGGCGGGGCCGGCCGTCGCGCTTGCTCGCGCTTCCGTGTCCGCATCCGCGCCGGCTTCCTGCCCTGGTTGCTCCACCCCCATCATCCAGGCCGCCAGCTCGTCGCGGCTGATATCGGCCACGCGCGCCTGCGCCACCGCGCGGCCGTTGCGCAGCACCGTCACCGCATCGGCGAAATCGAGCACCTCGCGGAACTTGTGGGTGATCATCAGCACCGTCAGCACGCGCGCGCTGGCCAGCTCGCGCATCAGGCCGAGCACCTCGTCGGCTTCCTGCGGCGTGAGCACCGAGGTCGGCTCGTCGAGGATCAGGAAGCGCCGCTCCAGGTAGCTGCTTGAGGATCTCGAGCTTCTGCTTTTCGCCGGCCGCGAGGCTCGACACCGGTGCGTCCAGGCGCAGCCGGAACGGCATGCGCGACAGGAAGCGCTCCAGGCGGGCGCGCTCGGCGCGCCAGCAGCAGGTTCTCCTCCACCGACATGCCGGCCGCCAGCGTGAAGTGCTGGTAGACCATGCCGATGTCGAGCGCCTGCGCGTCGCGCGGCGAGGCGATCCGCACCTCGCGCGCGCCGGCGATGATCTGCCCCGCGTCGAGCGGCCCGTAGCCGACCAGGCCCTTGACCAGGGTGCTCTTGCCCGCGCCGTTCTCGCCGAGCAGCGCATGCACGCTGCCCGGCGCGATCTTCAGCGATACCGCGTCGAGCGCACGGAACGCACCGAAGGACTTGCTCGCGCCGATCACCTCGATGCCGAGCGCGCGGCCGTTGGCGGCGTTTCGCGCATCGGCGGCGCTCGCGGCCGATCGGGCGCGCCACGCGGCGGATCATGACGCGGCTCCCAGCGTGGCGAGCAGCGCCGCCGAGCTCGACACCGCGCCGAACACGCCGCCCTGCATGGTCACCATGTGCAGCGCGGCGGCGTGGTTGGCGGGGTCGGTGGCGCCGCAGCAGGCGGCCAGCAGCACGCATTCGAAGCCGCGGTCGTTGGCCTCGCGCATGGTGGTGTGGACGCACACGTCGGTGGTGATGCCGGTCAGGATCAGGTTGGCGATGCCGCGCGTGCGCAGGATCAGATCCAGGTCGGTGGCGTAGAACGAGCCCTTGCCGGGTTTGTCGATCACCACCTCGCCGGCCAGCGGCGCGAGTTCCTCGATGATGTCCCAGCCCGGCTCGCCGCGCATCAGGATCCGCCCGCAAGGGCCGTCGTCGCCGATGCCGATGCCGTCGGTGCCGGCCTGCCGGCTGCGCCAGCGCTTGTTGGCGGGCAGGTCGGACAGGTCGGGACGATGGCCTCGCGGGTGTGGACGATGGTGTAGCCCTGCGCGCGCATCGCCGCCAGCACGCGGCCGATCGGCGCGCGCGTGAGCGATAGGTCGTAGCCCATCTAGTCGACGTAGCCGCCATGGCCGCAGAAATCGGTCTGCATGTCGATCACGATCAGGACGGTGTTTTCCGGGCGCAGCGCGCCGTCATAGGGCCAGGGATAGGGGTTGGCTTCGATATGGCGGTTCATCGGAGAGGATTCCTTGACGATGCGCATCAGCGCGTGAGTGAGGCTCAGTTCGCCCGGCGCGCCGGCGAAGCGGCGGTCGGGACGGCAGTGGAGGATCATGAGGGCCAGCGTCAGCACATAGGGCGCGGCGTTCCAGAGGTCGTAGCCGCCGGTCACGCCGATCGCCTGCAGGGCCGCGCCGAACAGCAGCGAGGCGGCCAGGCAGCGCAGCGGCTGCCAGCGCGCGAAGATCACCAGCGCCACGGCCATCAGGCCCTGGCCGCTCGACAGCCCCTCGTTCCAGCTGCCCGGGTAGACCAGCGAGAGATAAGCGCCGCCCACTGCGGTGGCCGCGATCCGCACGCGGGTGCCGTGATAGCCGAGCGCGCGCGGTCTCGGCGTGGTCGCCCACCAGCCGCAGCACCATGCCCCAGCGCGTATAGCGCAGGCCCCATTGCAGCGCGACGGCCAGCACGATGCCGAGCACGAACAGCGGGCTGATGCGCAGCGCGTTGTGCAACTGCGGCAGGCCGGCGGCCCAGCGGCCGAGATCGAGCGAGGCCAGCATCGGCGCCTGCGGCTCGATGAAGGGCTTGCCGAGGAAGAAGGCCAGGCCCGTGCCGAGCAGCATCAGCGCGATGCCGAAGGCGATGTCCGAGACGCGCGGCAGCGAGCAGACCAGGCCGTGCAGCGCGCCCAGCAAGAGGCCCGCGCCGGCTGCGGCGAGCACCCCGAGCCAGGGCGAGCCGCTCAGGCAGGCGGCGGCGTAGCCGGTCATGGCGCCGGACACCAGCACGCCCTCGAGGCCCAGGTTGACGCGGCCGGCCTTCTCGGTCAGGCATTCGCCGAGGCTCACGAACAGGTAGGGCGTGCTGACGCGGGTCGCGCCGGCCGCCAGCGAGAACAGCAGGATCGCCAGGGGCGAGTGCAGGTCAGGCATGGGTGTTCTCCATCGTGCCGAGCGGCAGGTTCGTGTCAAGCGGCAGGCGGGCGCCGGCCGCGTTCTGCAGCTTCAGGCGCCAGGCGGCCAGGCGCGGGCCGAGCGCCTCGAAGGCGAGCAGGTTGGCGAACAGCAGGCCCTGCAGCACCAAGGTGGTGGCGTCGGACAGGTCCAGGCGCCGCTGCAGCAGGCTGCCGCTGGCCTCCATGCCGCCTATGCCGACCGCGCAGAGCACGATTGCCAGCGGGTTGTGGCGCGCCGCGAAGGCCACCAGGATCCCGCCGTAGCCGTAGCCCACCAGCAGCGCGGCATTGGCCGCGCCCTGCATGGCGGCGGTCTCGAACAGGCCGGCCAGGCCTGCGGCCGCGCCGCCGAGCAGGCAGACCGAGAGCGTCAGGCGCGTCACCGGCAGCCCGGCCAGGCGCGCCGCGCGCGGATTGCCGCCGCCGATGCGCATCGCGAAGCCCTGGGCGGCATGGCGCACCAGCACCCAGGCCGCCAGGCAGGCCAGCGCGCCCCACAGCAGGCCCCAGTGCACGTCGAGGCCGGGCAGCGAGTCGATCGCGAAGGCGTCGGGGATAGGCCGCGTGGAGGGCTTGTTGAGGCTGGCCGGGTCGCGCAGCGGCCCTTCCACCAGGAACTTGAATCTCTTCGGGTTCTATTCCCCGCCGCTTGCGGCGTAGACTTTGGGGGATGAGCGAATACATCCACAAGAGTCACAACGTGACGGTGTTG
>JAYFRU010000135.1:0-7976 GCA_040946965.1 Burkholderia sp.
ATGAACCGCCGTATGCGGAACCGCACGTACGGTGGTGTGAGAGGGCGACGGGGGTAACCCCGTCCCCTACTCGATTGTGGCAGTTGAAGGCAGAAGCCGTCGGTTAAGCGGGAGAACACGATCGAAACCATGAAAAACGCCCGGAACCAGGCCCGGGCGTTCTGGATTGCGGGGCAGCACCGCAGCGCTGCCTGTCCCGCGAGTTCAGCGCGTCGCGTTGACGTCGGCCACCAGCAGGGCCACCATGTTGACGATCCGGCGCACCGTCGCCGATTCGGTCAGCACATGCACCGGCTGCGCCGCGCCGAGCAGGATCGGCCCGATCGCGATGTTGTTGCCGGCTGCCGTCTTCAGCAGGTTGTAGGCGATGTTGGCCGCGTCGATGTTCGGCAGCACCAGCAGGCTCGCCTCGCCCTCGAGCGTCGAATCCGGCAGGATTTCCTTGCGCAGCACCGGGTCGAGCGCTACGTCGCCGTGCATTTCGCCGTCTACTTCCAGGCCCGGCGCACGCTCCTTCAGGATCGCCAGCGTCTCGCGCATCTTCACTGCGGCCGGTGCGTTGCTGGTGCCGAAGTTCGAGTGCGACAGCAGCGCGACCTTCGGCTCGATGCCGAAACGGCGCACTTCCTCGGCCGCCATCATGGTGATCTCGGCCAGTTGCTCCGGGGTCGGATCGACGTTGACGTGCGTGTCAACGATGAAGATCTGGCGGCCCGGCAGGACCAGGCCGTTCATCGCCGCGTAGACGCTGCAGCCCTCGCGCTTGCCGATCACCTGGTCGACGAAGTGCAGGTGGCGGTGCGTGGTGCTGATGGTGCCGCAGATCATGCCGTCGGCCTCGCCCTTCTTGACCAGCATCGCGCCGATCAGGGTGGTGCGGCGGCGCATCTCCAGCTTGGCGAGCTGCTGGCCCATGCCCTTGCGCGCCATCAGCTGGTAGTAGGTCTTCCAGAAGTCGCGATAGCGCTCGTCGTGCTCGGTGTTGACGATGGTGAAGTCGACGCCCGGCGTGATGCGCAGGCCGAAGCGCTTGATGCGGTTCTCGATCACGTTCGGACGGCCGATCAGGATCGGCTTGGCAACGTTCTCGTCGATCAGGATCTGCACCGCGCGCAGCACGCGCTCTTCCTCGCCCTCAGCGAACACCACGCGCTTCTTCTCGGCCGGGGCGCTGCGCGCCACCTGGAACACCGGCTTCATGGTGTTGCCGCTGTGGTAGACGAACTGCTGCAGATGCTGGACGTAGGCGTCCATGTCCTCGATCGGGCGCGTCGCCACGCCGCCTTCCATCGCCGCCTTGGCCACCGCCGGCGCGATCTTGACGATCAGGCGCGGATCGAAGGGCTTCGGAATCAGGTATTCGGGGCCGAAGGAGATGTCCTCGATGCCGTAGGCGGTCGCCACGATATCGCTCTGCTCCTGCTGGGCCAGCTCGGCGATCGCGTTCACGGCGGCGATTTCCATCTCGCGCGTGATGGTGGTCGCACCGACGTCGAGCGCGCCGCGGAAGATGAACGGGAAGCAGAGGACGTTGTTGACCTGGTTCGGGTAGTCGGTGCGGCCCGTCGCAAGGATCGCGTCCGGACGCACTTCATGGGCCACCTCGGGCAGGATTTCCGGCGTCGGGTTGGCCAGCGCGAGGATCAGCGGGCGCTCGGCCATGCCCTTGACCATCTCTTGCTTGAGCACGCCGGCGGCCGACAGGCCCAGGAAGATGTCCGCGCCGTCGATCACCTCGGCCAGCGTGCGCGCCTCGGTCTCGCGCGCGAAACGCTCCTTGTCCGGATCCATCAGCTCGGTGCGGCCCTTGTAGACCACGCCCGCCAGGTCGGTCACGTAGATGTTCTCGAGCAGCAGCCCAATGTCGACCAGCAGGTACAGGCAGGCCAGCGCGGCCGCGCCGGCGCCCGAGGCGACCAGCTTGACCTGCTTGATGTCCTTGTTCACCACCTTCAGGCCGTTGGTGACGGCCGCCGCCACCACGATCGCGGTGCCGTGCTGGTCGTCGTGGAACACCGGGATCTTCATGCGCTTGCGGCACTCGCGCTCGACGATGAAGCAGTCCGGCGCCTTGATGTCCTCGAGGTTGATGCCGCCGAAGGTCGGCTCCAGCGCGGCGATCACGTCGACCAGCTTGTGCGGGCCCGACTCGTTGAGCTCGATGTCGAACACGTCGATGCCGGCGAACTTCTTGAAGAGCGCGGCCTTGCCTTCCATCACCGGCTTCGAGGCGAGCGGGCCGATGTTGCCCAGGCCGAGCACGGCGGTGCCGTTGGTGACCACGCCCACCAGGTTGCTGCGCGAGGTGAAGCGCGCCGCGTTCAGCGGATTTTCGACGATCTCCTCGCAGGCGAAGGCCACGCCCGGCGAGTAGGCCAGCGCCAGATCGCGCTGGTTGATCATCTGCTTGGTGGGCTGGACGGCGATCTTGCCCGGCGTCGGAAATTCGTGGTAATCGAGGGCGGCGGCGCGCAGATCGGCTTTGGGGGAGGGCTTGGTGGACATGAGTCGAGAGAGGCGGGATTAGAATACCTATTCAGCCCACATTGTAGCGCCAATCCCCCGCCAGATTTTTTGATTCCGGTGACAACTGCCGCAACCGGAATGCGCGTAACGCCCGGCTGCCGCCTTACAATATCCGCCCCTCATCTGCTCGCCGGAACCGTTCGCCGTGGCCGCCTCCCCGTTGTCCGAATTCTCCCTGATCGACCGCTATTTCGCGCGCCGCGCGCCGCGCTCCGGCTCGCGCGCCGCGCTCGGCATCGGCGACGATTGCGCCCTGTTGGCACCCAAGCCCGACACGATGCTGGCGATTTCGACGGACATGCTGGTGGAAGGCCGACACTTCTTCCCCGAGGTACCGCCGTGCGCGCTCGGTCACAAGACGCTGGCGGTCAACCTCTCCGACCTCGCCGCGATGGGCGCCGCGCCGCGCGCCTTCACGCTCGCCTTCGCGCTGCCGCGCACCGACGCCGACTGGCTCGACGCGTTTGCCGACGGTTTGTTTACGATCGCCGATCGGCACGGCTGCGAGCTGGTCGGCGGCGATACCACCAGCGGGCCGCTCAATCTCTGCGTGACCGTGTTCGGCGACGTCGGCCCCGATCGCGCGCTGCGCCGCGACGCGGCGCGCGACGGCGACGAGGTCTGGGTCTCGGGCACGCTCGGCGATGCGCGGGCCGGGCTCGGCGTGGCGCGCGGCGAATGGCAGGCCGGCGAGGCCGAGGCTGCGGCATTTCGCCGCGCTCTCGAATGGCCGGAGCCGCGCGTCGCGCTCGGCCTCGCGCTGGCCGGCGTGGCGCATGCCGCGCTGGATCTCTCCGACGGCCTGGCCGGCGACCTGCGCCACATCCTCGAGCGCTCGCGGGTAGCGGCCGAGATCGATGTCGACGCGGTGCCGTGCTCGGCCGCGCTGGCCACGCTCCCGTCCGAGCTGCAGCGCATCTGCACGCTGGCCGGCGGCGACGATTACGAACTCTGCTTCACGGCACCGGCCAGGGCGCACTCGGCCGTGCTGGCCGCCGCCGGGACGGCCGGCGTGCCGGTCACGCGAATCGGCACGATCCGCGCGCTGGCCGCCGGCGAGACGCCCGGGATCCGCTGGCGCGACGGCCAGGGCGCGCCGCTGTCGCTGACCCTGCACGGCTTCGACCACTTCCATGACGAACAATGATCCTCACGCGCGGCCGCCGCCCTCCCCCTGATCCCCGCCGCGCCCGAGCCGCAGCCCGGGACAGGTGCATCGAACTCGTCGAGCGACGCGTCCGATGCGCGCGAGGATCACGATCGCGTCCGCACGCGCCGGCCGAATCGCGCGCGAAACCTGGACGAGGATCTCGGCCTGCACGAGATCCACGAGGTTCACGAAGTCCACGATGCGGCGCGGCCGGCCTCGCGTCGCGCCAGCGCGCCCTTCATGCGCTCCCACCCGCTACACCTGATCTCGCTTGGTTTCGGCACCGGCCTCGCGCCCTTCGCCCCCGGCCTGGTCGGCTCGCTGTTCGGCTGGCTCAGCTTCGTCGCGCTCGCGCCGCATCTGAGCCCGGCCAACTGGCTCGGGCTGATCGCCGCCGGCTTCGCGCTCGGCCTGGTCGCGACGCATTACACCGCCCGCACACTCGGCGGCAGGCGGCCGCGCGCGATCGTCTGGGACCAGATCCTCGCCACCTGGGTGGTGATGCTGCTGGTCATGTCCGCCGGCTTCGGCCAGCAGCTGATCGCCTTCCTGCTGCTGCGCCTGGTGCTGCTGCTCAGGCCGCCGCCGATGCGTCGTTTCGACCGCCGCTTCGATCACCGTTTGAAAGCTGGCTTTGGCATCATGATCGACGACCTGGTCGCCGCGTTCCTTACCCTGCTCGCGATCGCGACCTGGCACGCGGTGTTTTCCACCCCTGGCTGATTTTCCCGGATACCACTACGCATGCCGACCGATTCCGTCGTCCACCAGCTCGCGATCCGCGCCGGCAACAAGCTGCGCGACGAACACCTGATGCTCGCCACCGCCGAGTCCTGCACCGGCGGCATGGTCGCGACCGCGATCACCGACATCTCCGGCAGCAGCGGCTGGTTCGAGCGCGGCTTCGTGACCTACTCGAACCAGGCCAAGAGCGAGATGATCGGCGTGCCGCCCGAGCTGATCGAGCGACATGGCGCGATCAGCGAGCCGGTCGCGCGCGCGATGGCCGAAGGCGCGCTGCGCAACAGCCGCGCCCAGGTCGCGCTGTCGGTGATCGGCATCGCCGGGCCCGGCGGCGGCTCCGAACTGAAGCCGGTCGGCACCGTATCGTTCGGCTGGAGCAACCGCCTGCATACCGAGGTCGAGACCCTGGTGTTTCGCGGCGATCGCGAACAGATCCGCGTGCAGGCCGCCACGCACGCGCTGCGCGGCCTGCTCAAGCTGCTCGACGAACGCGAGCGTTGAAGCCGCGTCGCGTCCGAGCCAGGTCATGAAAAAAGCGCCCCGCGGGGCGCTTTTTGCTGTCAGCGCCGCCGGGGATCGATCAACGATCCGCGACCGGCGATCCGGCCATCGCTCAGCGATGCGCGTTGATGGTGTCGCGCATGGCCTGCGCGGCGCGCGCGGCGGCCTCGGCGAAATCCTCGCTGCGGCTCGCGTAGAGGATCGCGCGCGAGGAGTTGATCATCATGCCGCCGCCGTCGGCCGTGCGACCGGCGGCCACCGTCGCCTGCACGTCGCCGCCCTGGGCGCCGATGCCGGGAATCAGCAGCGGCATCTCGCCGACGATGCCGCGCACGATCTCGATCTCCTTCAGGAAGGTCGCGCCGACCACCAGCGAGAGCTGGCCGGTCTTCGCGTTCCAGCGCGTGGCGGCCAGCTCGGCCACCACCTGGTAGAGCGGGCGCCCGCCGGTCTCGAGGAACTGCAGGTCCGAGCCGCCCGGGTTCGAGGTCCGGCACAGCACCACCACCCCCTTGTCCTCGTAAGCCAGGTAGGGCTCGATCGAGTCGTAGCCCATGTAGGGATTGACCGTCACGGCATCGGCCCGGTAGCGCTCGAAGGCCTCGCGCGCGTATTGCTCGGCGGTGCTGCCGATGTCGCCGCGCTTGGCGTCGAGGACCACGGGCAAGCCCGGGTGCTGCAGGTGGATGTGGGCGATCAGCCGCTCGAGCTGGTCCTCGGCGCGATGCGCGGCGAAGTAGGCGATCTGCGGCTTGAAGGCGCTCGTGTAGGGCGCGGTCGCGTCGACGATCTCGCGGCAGAAATCGAAGATCGCCTCGGGGCGGTTCGCGAACTGGGCGGGAAAGCGCGTCGGTTCGGGATCGAGACCGACGCAGAGCAGGGAATTCGTGCGCTGCCAGGCGGCGCGCAGCGTATCGATGAAGGTCAGCGGAGCGGACATGTTTCGCGGCGGGTCGTTTGAGGAATGGCGCGTATTTTACCCGCAGCGCCGGACCGGCCCCGCCGCGTCCCGCCGTTTCAGCGGAGTTCGGCCACTTTTTCGGCGGCTTTTTCCACCGCTTTTTCCACCGCTTTTTCCACCGACTTGGGCACGCCCGCGCGCGGATCGGCGCGCTCCACCGTAAAGCGGAAGCGCCGCGTCAGGCGCTCGCCGGGCCCGAGCAGGGTCATGCCGTGCGCGTCGGCACCGCCCGGCAGGTTCACCGCGTTGATCGGGTAATCGACCGGCTCGAAGCAGAAGAAACGCTCGCCCGGCGGGGTGTAGAACACGTAGCAGTCGGCGTCGGACTCGATCGCCATGCTCAGGCCGCGCGCGGGCCAGGCCACCGTGGCCCGGCAGCCCCAGCCCGTGAAGGCGTGGTTGACCAGCGTCGAGGGCAGCGGATAGGCGATGCCGAACTGCCAGGCCGGCGGTACGCTCACATGACGGCGCGGCAGCCAGTCGGGGCCGGACAGCCACAGGCCGTTGGCGGCCGCCGCCAGCTCGGTGCGCTCGTCGCGCACGATGAAGAGATGCACGCCGAGCCCGAATGGCAGCCGCTCGCGCCCGCAGTTCTCGATCGCCAGCGCGATCGTCAGGCTGGTGCCGTCGAGCGCATAGGACTGGGTGGCGCGATAAGCATAGGGGCTGCCCTGGCGGCGGTCCAGCGACAGCTGCAGCTCGGTGGACGAGAGCTCGTCGATCTGCCAGCGCGAGAGCCAGCCGTCGCCGTGGATCGGCAGCGGCTCGCCGTTGCGGTTGCGCGGTACCTCGACGCGGCGCCCCTCGCAGTCGAAGGAGCCCGCGCCGATCCGGTTCGAATAAGGCAGCAGCGGATAGCAGCCGAGCGCGTTCGGGTCGGTACCCGCCTCCACGTGCTCGCAGCTGCGGAAGATCGGCGTGGTCGCGCCAGTCGAAACGCGGGATGCCGCCCCCCCAGGTGCGGCACCACGTCGAGCCGCAGAGTTCCGCGCTGGCCAGCGTGACGGCCGCGTCAGCCGCCTCCAGCACGCCTTGCGCGATGCTCGAGGTCTGCGGGCCGGGGCTGACCGGTTGCGCGGCCGCCGCGAGGCGCGCGTGCGGCGGCCGGCGAGGAAGAACTGCCCAGTGTCGAGGTCGTCATGGTCGTTGCTCCTGTGCGCGTCGCGCGCGGCGATACAGGGTGCCGGATCAGGCCCAGCCGCCGTCGACGACGACGTCCTGGGCCGTCATCATACGACTGTCGTCGGCGGCAAGAAACAGCGTCGTGCGGGCCAGGTCGTCGGGCAGCAGCTCGGCGTCGATGCATTGCCCGGCCTTGATCGCCGCGCGGCCCGCATCGTCGAGCCACAGCCGGCGCTGCTTGTCGGTCATCACCCAACCCGGCACCAGCGCGTTGACGCGGATCCCGAACGGGCCCAGGTCGCGCGCCAGCGTGCGCGTGAGCCCCTGGATCGCGGCCTTCGAGGTGGCGTAGACGGGGTAGCCGCCGTTCTTGAGCATCCAGCTGATCGAGCCGAGATTGATGATCGAGCCGCCGCCGAGCGACTTCATGTCCTCGATCACGGCCTGCGCGGCGAAGAACTGGTGCCGCAGGTTGATCGCGATCGCCGCGTCGAACGACTCGGGCGTGACGTCTTCGATGCGGTGGCGGCGATCGTTGGCGGCGTTGTTGAGCAGCACCGCGATCGGCCCGGTGCGCGCGCACAACTCGACGATCGCGCGCCGCAGCGCGTCGATGTCGGTGATGTCGGCCGCCACGAACACCGGCGCGTGGCGCGACTCGGCCAGGCGCTCAGCCAGCGCCGCGCCGGCCTCGGCGTCGAGATCGAGGAAACCCACGCGCGCGCCCTGCGCGGCGAAGTGCTCGACGAAGGCCGCGCCGATGCCGGTGGCGCCGCCGGTGATCAGCACCGCGCGGTCGGTCAGGCTCGGGTAGCGCGCGCCCTGCGCGGCATCGGCCGTGATCGCTTGATTCATCTGCTTGTCCTCCGGCGCGTCAGTCGCGCGAACCGCGGTTCTTCGTAAGCGCTCAGCGAACCCGCTCTTACGGCGCAGAAGCCAGCGAGGTACACCTGGTATTTTCAGCGCACTGAG
>JAYFRU010000136.1:0-7963 GCA_040946965.1 Burkholderia sp.
CGAAGGTCGAGTAGGTGGAACCCTCGGTCACGCGCACGTTGCCGACCGCGCGCAGCGGCGTGCCCGGCGCGCTCATCACGGTGATGGTGCCGCGCAGGCCGAGATCGGCGCCATGCCCCTTGAAGCGGAACTGGTCGCCCAGGTCGATATCGACGTTGGCGCGCGGCCCGAGCGCCGGCGCCGGTTTCTCGCCGATCGACTTCGGCATGCCGGCCACGGTCTTGACCTCGCCCGGCACGGTGCCGTCGGGGCGCACGATCACCACGTCGTCGGACAGCGAGGGCGCCGAGGATTCCGGCAGGTCGAACAGCGCGCGGTCGACCGTGAACTTGCCGTCGATCGCGAGCGGGCCGCGCGGGCCGTCGTTCTTCACGCTGGCGCTGCCCGACAGCGAGAGCTTGCGGTCGGGCGAGGCGAACAGCTCGAGCTTGTCGGCCACCACGCTGGCCGCCAGGTTCGGCGCGGCACCGTCGAGCCGCACGCTGCCCAGCGCGCGCAGCGTGCCGTCGGCGCCATAGAATTCGACCTGCTGGAAATCGACCAGGTTGTCGGTCAGCTTCACGCGCACGATGCCGTCCTTGAGCTGCACGCCCTGGTCGACCACCGTCACCGAGAGATTGTCGCCGGTCAGCATGCCCGACAGGTCCGGCTTGGCCGGCGTGCCATCCACGCCGAGCTTGAGCGCGGCGCGTCCGTCGAACAGGTAGCTCGGCCCGAGCAGGCCGCCGGTGGTGCGCAGCGCCGGCAACTCGACGTCGATCTTGCCCGACAGCGGGCCGTTCTCGGCCACGCCGATCACCCCATCGCGCATCGCGAACGGGATGCCGAGCGTCGCATCGGCCGTGCCGATCCGGCTCGCCTTGGCATGGATGGTGGCGTCGAGCCGGTTGCCGGTGCCGAATTCGGCGCGCGCCTCCAGCGCCGTGATGCCGAGCGAGGCGATCCCGCGTCCGGCCTCGATCGTCACGTCGCCCGCGCGGCGGCGGATCTGCACGTGGCCGCTGGCGTTGGCGGCCAGGGTGAGATCCCAGTCGCCGTCGAGCACGAGGTCGGTGCGCACCGGCGCACGCTCGCCGGTCAGGAACTCGCGCACCTGCAGGGCGCGCGCGATCGACAGGTTGCTGAGCGTGCCGGCGGTGCGGATCGTGCCGTGGTCGAGTGCGAAGCTGCGCAGCGTGAGCACCGCACCCTCGATGCTCAGCTTGCTGGCGCCCAGCACCACACGCTCGGCACCCGCCGATACTGTCAACGGCGCATCGAGCGAGACAGCCGGCGTGGCGCGATTGACCAGTTGCGAGACCGTGCCGTCCCAGCGGCTGGTGCCGCCCGCCTCGACCAGGCCGCCCGCCGCAGCCACCTGCAGGTTGATCACGCGTCCCTCGGCATTGCCGAGCGCCGAGGCCTGCAGCGTGTGGTGCGCGCGCGTGCCGGCCAGTTTCGCCTTGACCGATTTCAGGTCGAGAGAGCCGAGCGCCAGGTCGCTGGCATCGACCGTCAGCGACAGCGTGCCCTTCGCGCCGTCGCGGATCTCGGCGCTGCCCTCGGCCGAACCGATCCGGTTGCTGCCGACCACCACGCCGGTGGCCCGGTAGTCGGCCGCGATATTCGGATGCGCGATGCTGCCCGTCACCTCGCCGTGCGCGGCGACCAGCCCTTGCAGGCCGAAGCCGAGCCGGTCCAGCTGCGGCGCGTCGATCGCGAAGCGCAGCCGGTCGCCCGGCGCGCCGAAGCTGCCGTTCAGCGAAACCTGGTTGCCCGCCACCGAGAGCTCGGCCGTGCTCGGCAACAGGCGCGTGCCGGCCAGTTGCACGGTGCCCTGCCCCGTCATCGGCACGCCGTCGTATACGCTCTCGCCGAGCCGGAACTGCAGCTTGGTGCCGAGGGCCGGCGCCAACGCGCCGCTCGCCGTCAGCGTGCCGTTGACACGCGCATCGACGGGCGGCCGGCCCGCGCGCGCCGGCGCGGCGGCGGTCTTGGCCCCGCCTGCCGTCGCGTCTGCTTTCGCGCTGGCTTTCGTATTGGCCGCCGCGGCCACCTTGGCCCTGCCGCTCGCCCCGCCCTTCGGCGCGGCCGAGCTGCCCGGACTCAGCGTCGAGAAGGCCAGCGGATTGAAATCGACCAGATTCGCCTTGAGCTCGTAGCTCGAGTTCTTGTCGTGCTTGAGCACGCCGCTCAGGTCGATCCGCCCCTTGCCCGCCGATACGCGCGCACGCTGGATGGTGGTGGCGTTCGCGTCGGTCGTCACCTCGGCGCTCAGGCCCAGCGCGAGCTTCGGATCGCTCAGTTCGACGGTGGCGCGCTGCGAGCCGCCGTCGAGCGTGACGGCGACCGGGCCGCCGAGCCGCATCGGCCGCACTGCGTTGGAGAACAGCGTCGGGTCGAGATTCGCCAGCTTCAGGTCGAAGCGGCCGCGCGACGCGGCCAGCGCGCCGCCGCCCGTCACGCTGCCATCGCGCAGCATGCGCATCACGAAATCGTCGATGCGCTGCGTGTGGGCGTCCAGGCGCAGCCTGGCGTGGATGTCGACCAGCGGGAGCTTGCCCTCGGCCAGCGTGCCGGGCGCGGCATTGACCACCGACAGCGTGCCGGCCACCACCAGCGGCGGCTTGCCTGCGGCGGCGGCGCCGTGCTGCGCGACGGACGGGGAAGACGCGGCAGCGACGACGGCTGACGAGCCGGCGCTCGCGGCGGAAGCCGGCGAGGTCGCCGCGAGCCGGCCGCCCGAGGCAGCCGTCGCCGAGGATGCCGCTGCCATCTGGTCGCCCGACGCGCTCGCTGCCGAAGAAGCGGAGGAGGCCGCGCCCGCCGAAGCCGCGAGCGCGGCCAGCGCGCGCGCCGAGACACTGTCGTCCTGGGCCGCCAGCTCGCCGGCCGGCGCCAGCGCGGCGCGCACCGCGAGGTCGGCCTGCGGCGCGCCCGGCGCCAGCGCGCGCGGATTGACGTGATCGAAGGCCAGCGTGGCGCGCGTGAGCGGCACCGCGCCGAACGGCGCGGCCTCCACATGGGCGCGCCCGGCCAGCTTCATCCCCGAGGCATCGAGATCGAGCACCAGCGCCTCGAGCGAGCCCGACAGCGTGGCATGCGCGTCGACCTGCTCGCTCGACACCTTGCCCGAATAGCCGGCCGTGCCGGCGATCGCGAACGGGCGCGCGCCGTCGAGCCGCACATCGGCCGTCAGCGCGCCGAACGGCGTATCGAGCCGCTCCAGCGTGAGCGCGTGATGGCGTCGATCGCTCTGGCCATGCGCGAGCAGCTGGGTCAGCTCGGTGGTCGAACCCGCCTCGTGGATACGCAGCATGTCGAAGCGCAGCTCGCGCAGCGTCAACTGCAGCGGCAGGTCCAGGTCCCGCAGCAGCGTGGTGGGCGTGGTATCGGGCGGCGACGGCGCGAGCGTCACGTCGATGGTGCCCGCGCGCAGATAGTCGAGCGTGAAGCGCAGCGGCGCGCGCGTGAGCGCCCAGCGCCCCTCCACCCGGTCTATCCGCACCTCGGTGCCCTTGCCGCCAGGCGTGACCCAGGCCAGCTTCGAGATCCGCACGCCCTCGGCCAGCGAGCCGCCCTCCAGCGTGCCGGCCAGCCGCCTGCCCAGCACGGCCACGGCCGCCTGCCAGGCCAGCCGCGTGCCGCGCTCGGTCATCACCGCCGCAGCCAGCGCGCCGACCAACAGCACCACCAGCAACAGCACGCCGGCGCTCCAGGCCAGCGCGCGGCCGAGCCGGCGCCGCTTACGCGGCGCCGGCGGGCGGGGCGCGTCGGGCGGCGGCGCGTCGTTCGGCGGTGGCGGGGAATCGTGCTTGGTCATGCTGAAATCCGGAAAACCCTCGTCAGAATGCGATGCCGAGCGTCAGGTAGGGACGCACGCTGCGATTGCGCAAGCCGTAGGCGAGGTCGACATTGACCGGCCCGACCGGGCTGCGCCAGCGCGCGCCGAGCCCGACGCCCGGATAGAACACGCGCTCGCCCCAGGTATCGGTGGCGGTGCCGATATCGAAGAAGGTGGCCGCGCCCCAGTCGTGGTTGAACCAGTGCTGGTACTCGGCGGTGCCCGTCATCAGGTACTTGGTCGGCAGCACCGAGCCGTCCACGCTGTTGCCGATGCTCTGGTAGCCGTAGCCGCGCACCGAGTTCGAGCCGCCCGCGCGGAACAGCAGCGAGGCCGGCACGCCCGCCGAGCCGCCGCTGGTGAACACGCCGCCCAGCTCGGCACGGAAGAAGATCAGGTCGCGCTTGCCGATCGGGATGTACTGCTGGCCGCGCGCATAACCGCGCAGGAAGCTCTGGTCGGTCAGCACGCCCTTCACGGCGAAGCCGGCCTCGGCGTGGATCAGGTTGCCCGAGCGCGGGAACAGCGGATCGTCGACGTTGCGCCGCGCCCAGGACCATTGCGGCACCAGCGCGCGGCTGGTGGTCGGGCCGGTGCCGTTCTGGTCGAGCCGATCCTGGTAGAACATGATCGAGTAGGAATAGTCGATGTTCTGGCTGGTCTTGGTACGCTGCAGGCCGACCCGCGCGCTGTAGATGCGCACGTCCGACACGTTGGTGTTGGTGTAGGAGGCCAGCACGCCGTTGGTCCAGCCGCGCGGGCTCGGCGGCATCGACAGCTGGACCTGCCCGTACTGCTGGATCTGGTCGATGCGCCCCGACACCTGCAGCGGCCAGGCCGCGCCGAAGGTGTCGAGATAGGTATAGGAGCCCTGGATGTGTGGCCCGGTATCGGTCGCGTAGCCGACGCCGCCGCGCACGCTGTTGTAGGGGTACTCGCTGACCTTCACGTGCACAGGCGTGTCCTCGGGCTTGCTGGCGTCGTTGCTGACGTCGATCGCCACGCTGGCGTAGTAGGGCGTGTTCTGCAGCTGGCGCTGCAGCTCGTTGATGCGCTGCACGTCATAGATCTCGCCCACGCCGAGCGGGTTGACGTTGGTGACGATCTTCTCGGGATAACGCCGCACGCCCGACACGTCGAGCGCGCCCATCGTGAAGGTCGGCCCGCTGTCGAAGCTCACCGCGAGCCTGGCGGTGCGCGTGCGCGGATCGATGCGCGCCTGCGAGCTGACGATCTTCGCGCCCAGGTAGCGATACGACTGCAGCTGCTTGAGCGCGGCATTCTTCGCGCCGTCCCAGCCCGACTGCGTGAAGGCATCGCCCTCGTGCAGCGAGAAGGCCAGCCGCGCGGCGGTTTCCTGCTTCGGGTCCTCGGTGCCGACCGGGCCCTTGAACTGCAGGTCGACACCCGCCACGTCGGTGCGCGGGCCCGGGTCCACCTTGACCGTCACCGAGCGCTTGTCGCTGCGGTTGCGCACGTCGGTGGAGACCACCGGCGAGAAATACCCCTCGGTGGCGGTCAGGCCGCGAACCTGCTGCGGCGTGGCGGTAATCAGGAACTCGAACTGGTCGTCGGAGATATCGTCGCGCTTGGCGAAGCGCGAGACGTCGAGGTGCTGCCCGAGCAGCTTGCGCACCGAGCGCGGCGCGTCGATATCGACGCGGTACTTGGCCCAGGCCGGCAGCGCGAAGCTGGCCGCCAGGCAGCCGCCCAGCGTCAGGCGGACCAGGCGCGGCAGGAACGGGAAGCGGGAAGACGGCGACGGCGCCTGGCCGGCGGGACACGCCTGGCTGGCAGGCATCGCCTTGCTGGAAGCGATCGCCTCGGCGCCCGGGATCGCCTTGCGGCGGGCACGACGCGCATCGGGTAGAATGGCCAGCCCTGTCAAATACCGCCCCCTCGGAAATGGATCGGATGAAAAAACCACATTTGACCACAGCGACATGCCGCCACAGAGGTCGAAGCTTGAAAGATCTTCAAAAGCGGCACGACGATACATACCGAGGGCATTCGACGCGCCTGAACACCGGCTGTTCCCCGCGATGCGGTAAAATCCCGCCATCCCCAACCCGGGCGGCGGCGCCGAGCGCGCACCCGCCCGTCTCGAACGGAACCCACCATGTCGTACACGTCCGACGTCACGCAATTTCTGAACCAGCTCAAGCAACAGAAGCCGGCGCTGGAAGACGAGCAGCGCAAGGGCCGCGCCCTGCTGTGGGACAAGCAGCCGATCGACCTCGACGAACGTTCGGAGCAGCAGCAATCGCGCGTCAGGCAGACCTCCTACGTCTACTACCAGAACTTCTGATCCCGTGAGCGCCGCCGACGAGGCCGCCGCCGTGCCCGAGGACGCGCTCGCCGCGCGTGCCGGCGCCGATTCGACGCCCGACACGGTGGACGGCGTCGCCGCCTTCGCTCGCCTGTACGGCGAGCCGCTGTTCAAGCTGCCGCAGGATCTCTACATCCCGCCCGACGCGCTCGAAGTCTTCCTCGAAACCTTCGAGGGCCCGCTGGACCTGCTGCTGTACCTGATCCGCAAGCAGAACTTCAACGTGCTCGACATCCCGATGGCCGAGGTCACCGCCCAGTACCTCGGCTACGTCGACCAGATCCGCGAGTCGAACCTGGAGCTGGCGGCCGAGTACCTGCTGATGGCGGCGATGCTCATCGAGATCAAGTCGCGCATGCTGCTGCCGGTCAAGAAGGCCGACACCGGCGAGGAAGCCGAGGACCCGCGCGCCGAACTGGTACGCCGCCTGCTCGAATACGAGCAGATGAAGCTGGCCGCGCAGCGGCTCGACCATCTGCCGCAACTCGGCCGCGACTTCCTGCGCGCCGAGGTCTACATCGAGCAAAGCGTCACGCCGCGCTTCCCGGACGTCGATTCCGACGACCTGCGCGCGGCCTGGGCCGACGTGCTCAAGCGCGCCAAGCTGGTCCAGCATCACAAGATCTCGCGCGAGGAGCTGTCGGTGCGCGAGCACATGAGCCTGATCCTGCGCCAGCTGCAGGACGTGCGCTTCATGGAGTTCGCCGAGCTGTTCGACACCTCGCGCGGCGTGCCGGTGGTGGTGGTCAACTTCATCGCGATGCTCGAACTGGCGCTCGAATCGCTGATCGAGATCACCCAGCCCGAGCCCTTCGCGCCGATCTACGTGCGCCTGGCCTACCTGCCGGCCTGACGCGAGCGCGTCGGGCTCACGATGTCCTCCGCTTTTTCCCCTTGCCGTCCCCGGCGCTTCGCCACGGCGACGGACCGGTCTCGCCTCGCGCGTCCCGCCTTCGCGGGGCCTTGCCCGGATAAAAAACGAACGACCGTGCGTTTATCGATGCGCTTCCGCTGCAAATCCTCTACAATCGCCGACGCTCGCGCCCTGCCCGGCTCGCGGGCGAGCGATCCGTCCGACCACGGGGCCGCGCCCTGCGCGGCGGCAACGCGCGATCCGCGCGAGGAACCGCCTTACCGACCATGAAAGTCATCAGCACGATCCAGGAGCTGCGCGACCAGTTGCGCGGCCAGAACCGCACGGCCTTCGTGCCGACGATGGGCAACCTGCATGAAGGCCATCTGTCGCTGATGCGGCTCGCGCGCCAGCATGGCGACCCGGTGGTCGCGAGCATCTTCGTGAACCGGCTCCAGTTCGGCCCGAACGAGGACTTCGACAAGTACCCGCGCACGCTGCAGGACGATATCGAGAAGCTGCAGAAGGAAAACGTCTACGTGCTGTTCGCGCCCACCGAGCGCGACCTGTACCCGGAGCCGCAGGAATACCGCGTGCAGCCGCCGCAAGACCTGGGCGACATCCTGGAAGGCGAGTTCCGCCCCGGCTTCTTCGCCGGCGTGTGCACCGTGGTCACCAAGCTGATGGCCTGCGTGCAGCCGAAGGTGGCGGTGTTCGGCAAGAAGGACTACCAGCAGCTGATGATCGTGCGCCGCATGTGCCACCAGCTCGCGCTGTCGGTGGACATCGTGGCCGCCGAGACGGTGCGCGACGACGACGGCCTGGCGCTGTCCTCGCGCAACCGCTACCTGGGCGCGGCCGAGCGCGCCGAGGCGCCGGAACTGGCGGGGGGGGGGGGGGGGGGGGGGGGGGGGGGGGGGGGGGGGGGGGGGGGGGGGGGGGGGGGGGGGGGGGGGGG
>JAYFRU010000137.1:0-7961 GCA_040946965.1 Burkholderia sp.
ATAGACCGTCTTCACGCCGAGCAACGCCTGAATCAGCGCGTCGCTGCACAGACGCGGGCGACCACGAGTCGGCTCGGCGCCGATGCTTGCTACGGCGTGGGCATTCGCGCCGGCTGGGCGCCGCCGGCGCGATCGGGCTGGCCGTCAAGATCGAGGACGGCCATGTCGGGGTGCTGGCGATGGTGGTCTGCGAGGTGCTGGAGCGGCTGGCGATCGGCACGCCGGCGCAGCGCGCGCAACTGGCCGCCTTCCATCGCCCGCCGATGCGCAACACGCGCGGCATCGAGTTCGGCCACGCCGAGTTTCCGTTCGAACTGGTGGTGCCGGCCGCGCATTGATTGAGGCGCGAGCCGCCTTACTCCGCGCTCGCGCCGTTGGCCGCCGAGGGCGGCTTGCTGAAGCGGATATGGGCGATGCGGCGCACCAGCCAGGCGGCGGCCACGGCCGCGCAGCCGGCCAGCGCGATGCCGATGTGGATCGACTGCACCATCACGCGGCGCGCCGCCTCCAGTAGCGCGGCGCCATCCAGCCCCGCCGCGTGCAGCCGGCCCAGCAGCGCCTCGGCCACGCCCGAGTCGACCAGCACGCGCGGGTCGGCCAGGTGCGGCAGCCACTGCGCCGAGACGCTCGCGCCCAGCACGCTGATCGACTCGGCCACGCCGCCGGCATAGTGGTGCTGCACGATGGTGGCCAGCACGCTGGTGCCGAGCATGCCGCCCACCATGCGCGTGGACTGCAGCAGCGCGGTGGTGATGCCGAAGCGTTCGCGGCCGGCGATCTCCTGCGCGAAGATGTTGAGGTTGTTGAGGACGAAGCCCAGGCCGATGCCGACTGCGGCCATCGCCACCTCCAGGATCCAGTGCGAGGTGCCGGGGCCGGTCAGCGACAGCGAGGCCGAGGCGGCCGCCAGCAGGCCGAAGCCGACCGACAGGATCAGGGTGGGGCGCTTCAGGCGCGTGACGATGCGGATGTTGATCAGGCTGCCCAGGGCGATGCAGGCCGCGATCGGCGTGGCCAGCAGGCCGGCCGCCTCGGGCTCCAGGCCGAAGCCGCCCTGCAGCAGCAGCGGCGCGAAGAAGATCAGCGAGAACATCACGAAGCCGACTAGCGTGGAGAGCAGGAACAGCGTGACCAGCTGGGAATCCCGGAACAGGTCGAGCGGCACGATCGGGTGGGTGGCGCGCCGCTCGCACACCAGGAAGGCCACGAAGGCGGCCACCACCACCGCGGCCAGGCTCAGCGTGCCGGCGCCGATGCCGCGCGCCGGCAGCGCCTCGATCAGGAACTGCAGGCAGCCCAGCATCAGGCCGACGAACAGCGCGCCGGCGTAGTCGATGCGCACCTTGCCCTCGCGCGGCCGCACGAAATGCGGCAGGTGCCGCCAGATGTAGTAGAGCGCCAGCACGCCCACCGGCAGGTTGATCAGGAAGGTCGAGCGCCAGCTCCAGTGCTGGCTCAGCCAGCCGCCCAGCGAGGGGCCGGCGGCCGTGCCGATGCCGTAGGTGGCCGCCATCACCACCTGCCAACGCACGCGTTCGCGCGGATCGGGGAACAGGTCGGGGATCGAGGCGAAGGCGGTGCCCACCATCATGCCGCCGCCCACCCCCTGCAGGGCCCGCGCCACCGCCAGCATGCGCATGTCGGTGGCCGCCGCGCACAACACAGAGGCCAGCGTGAAGACGATCACCGCCGCCACCACGAAGCGCTTGCGCCCGAAATAATCGCCCAGCCGCCCGAAGATCGGCACCGTCACCACCGAGGCCAGCAGGTAGGCGCTGGCGATCCAGGCGTAATACTCGAAGCCGTGCAGGTCGGCGACGATCGAGGGCAGCGCGGTGCTGACCACGGTCTGGTCGAGCGCGACCAGCATGTTGACCAGGCCGATGCCGAGCATCGCCAGCAGCGCGTCTCGGAAGGGCAGGGAGGACGAGGAATCGTTCACGGCGGGAGCGGGGCGCGGGCGCGGCGGCAAAGTCTGTCACGATAGCGAGGCCCCGCGCGCGGCGCAACCCCTTTGCGCAGCCGGTGGCCGGCCCAGGCTCAGGCGGTTTCCTCGAACACGGTATGGAACACCACGCCGTCGAACATGCCGATCAGCGCGCGCGACTCGATCTGGCTCTCCAGCCGCGCGGGCGAGGCCAGCGCCGCGTCGATCGCGGCCTGGTCCTCGAAGCGCATCATGATCACCAGCGGGAAGGCCGGCTCGCCCACGTCGCTGTGGTGCTGGCGCAGCACGCGCACGTCGTGCGCGCCGGGAAAGCGCGTCCAGAGCGGCACCAGCCGGTTCTCGACATGGTCGTGGAAGCGGGCCTCGCAGCCGGGCTTGATGCGGCCGCTGAAATACGCGCAGCGCGTCAGCATGATGAAGGTTCCTCTCGGCGGGGGATGGACGGCAGGAGCGTCGGCCGCATCAGCCGCGTCCCACGAAGGGCATGTGGCTGGCCATCACCGTCATCGACAGCACGTTGGCGTCCAGCGGCAGGCTGTCCATGTAGAGCACCGCGCGCACCACGTTGTCCATGCTCATGCGCGGCTCCACCTTCATCGAGCCGTCGGCCTGCAGCGTGCCCTGCGCCATCAGCTCGCTCATGTCGCTGACCACGTTGTCGATGTCGATCTGGCCGCAGGCGATGCCGTAGGCGCGCCCGTCGAGCGAGGCGACCTTGGTCAGCCCCGTGATGGCGTGCTTGGTGGCCGTGTAGGCGGCCGCCTGCGGGCGCGGCGCATGCGCCGAGATCGAGCCGTTGTTGATGATGCGCCCGCCCGGCGGCTGCTGCCGCTTCATCAGGCGGAACGCGCCCTGCAGGCACAGGAAGGCGCCCGTCAGGTTGATGTCGACGGCCTGCTTCCACTGCGCCACCGGCAGGTTCTCCAGCGAGCATTGCGGGGTGAACACGCCGGCGTTGTTGAACAGCAGGTCCAGGCGTCCCCAGTTCGATTCGATGGTGTCGAACAGGCGCTGCACGGCGGCTTCGTCGCCCACATCGCAACTGATCGGCAGCGCGCGCTCGCCGGCGCCCGATTCGGCCGCCATCTGCTCGAGCGCGTCGAGCTTGCGCGCGGGCCAGCGCCACGCGATATCCGGCCTGCAGCAGGCCGAGCGCGACGCTGCGGCCGATGCCCGAGCTGGCGCCGGTGACCAGGGCTACCTTGGAATTCATCCGTGACTCCTTGCTTGAGGTTGGGGGCCGGGCCGCACGCGAGGGCGGGCCGGATTGCGTTCAATGGATCGCGTCGTCGAGGTCGGTCAGGTCGCGCCCGCGCGTTTCGGTCGACATCGCCACGCCCACCAGGGTCAGCGCCGAGAGTACCGCAGTATAGAGGCCCATCACCCAGAACGCGCCGCCCGCCAGGCCGATCAGGTAGATGCCGAGGATCGGCGCGAGGCCGCCCGAGAGCACCGCGCCGATCTCGCGCGACAGCGCCACGTCCGAATAGCG
This sequence comes from Burkholderia sp., assembly GCA_040946965.1. GTDB lineage: Bacteria > Pseudomonadota > Gammaproteobacteria > Burkholderiales > Burkholderiaceae > Burkholderia. The sequence continues at coordinate 3,441 of JAYFRU010000137.1, forward strand.
GTAGCGGTTGCCGAACAGCTCGGCGAAGTGCGCGCACTGCGCGCCGAGCATGCTGTTGGCGCCGATCGCCAGGCCGCCGAACATCGCGACGGCCACCCACACCGGCTCGCCGGTGCTGACCATCCACCACGAGGGCACCGACCACAGCAGCATGAAGATCGCGCCGGCGCGATAGATCGTCTTGCGCCCGAAGCGATCCGACAGCGCGCCGAACAGCGGCGTGGTGATCACGCTGGCGAGCGTGGCGATCATCGCGCAGGAGGTGCCGATGCGCGCCAGCTGCGCGGCCGGCAGACCCAGGCGGGTGGCCACCGTGCCGCCCAGGAAGGCGATCACGATGGTGGCGTAGATGGTCGAGCCGCCCTGTTCGGCCAGGCGCATCAGCACCGCCGCCGCGACCAGGCGCCGGGCTTGCTGGAGCACCGCGCGCATCGGCGAGCGCGCCGCCTGGTGGCCGCTCTCCAGCGCCGCGAAGGCCGGGCTCTCGCGCAGGCGCAGACGGATCCACACCGCCACGCCGATCAGGATCACGCTGGCCAGGAACGGCAGGCGCCAGCCCCAGGCCAGGATGGTGGCGGTGGCGATGCCGAAGCCGGCGAAGATGCCGACGAAGGGCAGCGCCGCGAAGTAGCCGCGAAGTAGCCGCGACGCGGTCGCGGCGCGACCTCGGCCATCAGGGTCGAGGCGCCGGCCTGCTCGGCGTCGGCGCCGAAGCCCTGGATCAGCCGCAGCACGATCAGGCCGACCGCGCCCAGCGGGCCGGCCGGCAGCAGGCCCACCAGGGTGGTGGACACGCCCATGATCGCGATGGTCATCAGCAGTACGAACTTGCGGCCCTTGCGGTCACCCAGCGAGCCGAAGAACAGGCCGCCCAGCGGGCGCGCCAGGAAGCCCACGCCGTAGGTCGCGAAGCTGGCCAGCAGGCCCGCGTGCGCGTCGAACGAGGAGAAGAACACGTGGCTGAAGATCAGCGCGGTGGCCAGGCCGAAGATCGCGAAATCGTAGTACTCGAGCGCGCTGCCCACCGCGCTGGTCAGGATCGCGCGGTGCAACTGGCGCGCGGAAACCGGCGCCGCACCGGCGATATCGGCCGCGTCGGGGGAATCCAGCCGCGTGGCGGCGGCCTGGGCGGGCGTCACGGGCGTGATCGCGTCGCGGTTGATCGTCATCTCTGCTGTCTCCATGTTCCGGCTTTCTTGTCGTCGCTCGCCGGTCTTGCGGCGCGCGTCCGGTAGTGCCGAAACCGGTCCGTCTACTGCGTGGCGACGGACCTTTTCGCATCGGTCCGGCAAAACCCTGTGGTCGGGATCGAGCGGCTTCGGCTACACTTGGTTATCGGTAACCAAGTGATGCAAAATCTAACATGAAGGAGATGCGGATGTCCAAGGAAGAGTTATTGGTTGTTACCCGATATCCCGAGGCCGACATGATCGTGCTGGCCGAGCGCTACACGCTGCATGTGCTGGCCGAGGCGCCGGATCGCGCGGCGCGGCGGGCGCCTCTTGCCCGCGGCCTGCTCATTCTAGTGGCAAGACGCGGCGCCGGCCGGGCCTTCTCGTGCGGCCCGGCAAGAAATGTTAGGGCGCTTGGGCAATTTCGTAATTGCCGCTGCGCCGCGCCCGCATGCACCATGCCGCTTGTCCTCGGGCCGACCCGGCCCCACCGGTGCCCGGGATACCCCGAGGCGCCCCGGGCGGGCGCTTCGTGCGCCGCAGCATCGAGCGACGCCTGGCGTGCAGACGCCCTACAAGAACCAGACCGAAATGGAGACAGACATGCCCTCGAATCGCCGTCGTTCCGTTCTCGCTTCACTCGTTTCCGGCGCCGTGCTGGCCGGCCTCACGCTGGTGGCGCCGCTCGCGCACGCCAGCAAGGATCACCCCGAAATCGGCTTCTGCATCGACGACCTGCGCGTCGAGCGCTGGTCGCGCGATCGCGACTACTTCGTGGCGGCGGCCGAGAAGCTCGGCGCGAAGGTGTCGGTGCAGTCGGCCGACGCGAGCGAGGAGCGCCAGATCTCGCAGATCGAGAACCTGATCTCGCGCGGCGTGATCGTGATCGTGATCGTGCCGTTCAATTCGAAGGCGCTGACCAACGTGGTGGCCGAGGCGAAGAAGGCCGGCATCAAGGTGGTGTCCTACGACCGCCTGATCCTCGACGCGGACGTGGACGGCTACATCTCCTTCGATAACGAAAAGGTCGGCGAGCTGCAGGCGCAGGGCGTCTTCAAGGTCAAGCCCAAGGGCCGCTACTTCCTGCTGGGCGGCGCGCCCACCGACAACAACGCGAAGATGCTGCGCGAGGGCCAGCTGAAGGTGCTCAAGCCCGCCATCGACCGCGGCGACATCCAGGTGGTGGGCCAGCAATGGGTGCCGGAATGGAGCGCCTCGACCGCGCTCGGCATCATGGAGAACGCGCTGACCGCCAACAACAACCGCATCGACGCGGTGGTGGCCTCCAACGACGGCACCGCGGGCGGCGCGATCCAGGCGCTGGCCGCCCAGCACCTGGCCGGCAAGGTGCCGGTCTCGGGCCAGGATGCCGACCTGGCCGCCGTCAAGCGGCTGGTGGCCGGCACCCAGACCATGACCGTCTACAAGCCGCTCAGGCTGATCGCGAACGAGGCCGCCAAGCTGGCGGTGACGCTGGCCCAGGGCGGCAAGCCGGCCTACAACGCGCAGTACGACAACGGCCGCAAGCAGGTCGACACGGTGCTGCTGCAGCCGACCCTGCTGACCAAGGACAACGTCGACGTCGTCGTCAAGGACGGCTTCTACACCCAGGCGCAGATCGGCGCGCAGTAAGCGCCGGGCAAGCAGACCGAAGAGGACGACGCATGTCGGAACCCCTGCTGGAAATGCGCGGCATCGTGAAGAGCTTCGGCGGCGTGAAGGCGCTCGACGGCATCGACCTGGTGGTGCGCCCGGGCGAGTGCGTCGGCTTGTGCGGCGAGAACGGCGCCGGCAAGTCGACGCTGATGAAGGTGCTCTCGGGCGTCTACCCGAGCGGCACCTGGGACGGCGAGATCCGCTGGGAAGGCAAGCCGCTCCAGGCCGCCGGGATTCGCGACTCCGAGCGCGCCGGCATCGTGATCATCCACCAGGAGCTGATGCTGGTGCCCGAGCTGTCGGTGGCCGAGAACCTGTTCCTCGGCAACGAGCTCACCCTGCCGGGCGGGCGCATGCATTACGCGGCCATGTACCGGCGCGCCGACGAGCTGCTGGCCGGGCTCGGCATCGAGGGCATCAACGTGGCGTTGCCGGTGATGCACTACGGCGGCGGCCACCAGCAACTGATCGAGATCGCCAAGGCGCTCAACAAGCGCGCGGCTGCTGATCCTCGACGAGCCCTCGTCCTCGCTGACGGCGGCCGAGACGCGGATCCTGCTCGACATCGTGCGCGACCTGAAGGCGCGCGGCATCGCCTGCGTCTACATCTCGCACAAGCTCGACGAGGTGGAGGCCGTGTGCGACACCATCACGGTGATCCGCGACGGCCGCCACGTCTCGACCCAGCCGATGCGCGCGCTGTCGACCGATCGCATCATCGCGCAGATGGTCGGCCGCGAGATCGCCAACCTGTTCCCGCGCGAGCCGCATCCGATCGGCGAGGTGGTGCTGGAGGCGCGCGAGGTGACCTGCCTGGACCTCAACAACCCGCGCCGCAAGCGGGTCGATTCGGTGTCCTTCTCGGTGCGGCGCGGCGAGATCCTCGGCGTGGCGGGGCTGGTCGGCGCCGGGCGCACCGAGCTGATGCAGGCGATCTTCGGCTGTTATCCGGGCGCGAGCCAGGCCGAGCTGCGGCTCGACGGCAGGCCGCTCAGGATCCGCGCGCCGCTCGACGCGATCCGCGCCGGCATCGCGATGGTGCCCGAGGACCGCAAGCGCCACGGCATCGTCCCGCAGCTGAGCGTGGGCCACAACATCACGCTGGCCGTGCTGCAGCGCTACGCCCGCTTCGGCCGGATCGACGCGGCCGCCGAGCACGACGCGATCCGCGTCGAGATGCAGCGCCTGTCGGTGCGCGCCGCGCACCCGATGCTGTCGATCGCGAGCCTGTCGGGCGGCAACCAGCAGAAGGCCGTGCTCACCCGCATGCTGCTGACCGAGCCGCGCGTGCTTATCCTCGACGAGCCCACTCGCGGCGTCGACGTCGGCGCCAAGTACGAGATCTACAAGCTGATCGGCGAGCTGGCCAAACGCGGCATGGCGATCGTGATGGTCTCCTCCGAGCTGCCCGAGGTGCTGGGCATTTCCGATCGCGTGCTGGTGATCGGCGACGGCGAGCTGCGCGGCGATTTCCCCAACGAGGGCCTGACGCAGGAGCAGATCCTCAGCGCGGCGATCCGGCCCGCGCGCTCTTCCACGACTTCGAGCGAGGCAAGCCCCGCATGACACCCGAGACGATTTCCCAGGCCGCCGAGCAGGCGGGGCGCACCCCGGCGCGAGCGGCTCCGCGCAACAGCTGCGGCGCCTGTTCGCGCGCTACAAGATCCTCGCGCTGCTGGTGGCGGTGGCGGCG
>JAYFRU010000138.1:0-7938 GCA_040946965.1 Burkholderia sp.
ACGGTGACGAGTCGATGATCGGTAGGTACGTCAAGAATCAGGGCAAGGAATACGACAAGCTTCATTCGGATCATCAGCTCGCGCTGTTTTAGCGCGATGGTTTTAGATGCCCCGCAGCTTGCTGCGGGGTGGTTCACTCAGCATGTTCTTTGCAGTTTCCACGAAGCGGCCCGGCGCGATTGACCGGTCCCGCCGGCTGCTTCGTCATGGCCTAGCCGCGCTGTCGCTGGCGGTCGGACTCACGGGCGCGGCCGCCATCGCCGGCTGCGCCGATTCCCGACCGGCGGCCGGCGCCGCCCGGGTCGAGACGGGCAGCGGCGATACGGTGCTGATCCGGCGTACCGCCGACGGCATCCCGCACATCGAGGCCGGCGATTGGGAGGCGCTCGGCTACGGCTATGCGCAGGCCAGCGACAATCTCTGCACCATGACCGAGGCCTTCGTCACCTATCGCGGCGACCGTTCGCGCTATTTCGGCGCGCAGGGCAAGCCCGCGACGCGCTCGACGCTGGGCGCGCCGACCAACCTCGACTCCGATTTCTTCTTCCGCTTGGCTGATTCGGCGGGCAGCATCGAGCGCTATCGCGACAGCCAGCCCGAGCGGTTCCGCCAGCTCGTGCGCGGCTTCGCGGCCGGCTACGACCGTTACCTCGGCGAGCTTCGCGCGGGCGGCGCGCCGGGGCGGCACCTGGGCTGCCGCGCCGCGCCCTGGCTCGCGGACATCTCCGATGCCGATATCTACCAGCGCCTGAACGCAGCCAATCTCGCCGGCGGCGAGGCACGCTTCGTCGAGACGATCGCCAACGCGCATCCGCCGGCGGCAGCGGGCGCGGCTTCATCGGGCACAACTTCATCGGCTACTCCGCAGCCCGCCCCGCATGCCGCGTGCGAGGGCGGCGCGCGCGCTGGCCGGGCTCGATCCGAACCAGCTGCATGTCGGCGGACACTACGGTATCGGCAGCAACGGGCTGGCCTTCGGCCGCGACGCTACGGGCGGCGAGCCGATCCTGTTCGGCAATCCGCACGGGTTCTGGAGCGGTCCGGACCGTTTCTACCAGGCGCAGCTGACGATCCCGGGCCAGCTCGATGTCAGCGGCGCATCCTTCCTCGGCGTGCCCGTGATCATGATCGGCTTCAACGACCAGGTGGCCTGGACGCATACGGTGTCGAGCGCACGCCGCTTCGGCGTGTTCCAGCTCCAGCTCGCCGACGACGATCCCACCCAGTACCTGGTCGACGGCCGGCGCGTCGCGATGCGGCCCGTCACGCTGACGGTGCCGGTGCGGCAGCCCGGCGGCACGCTGGGCGGCGTGACGCGCACGCTCTACACCACCCCAATACGGGCCGGTGGTCGACCTGTCGTCATGGTCGCTGGGCTGGACGCGTGCGCAGGCTTTCGCGCTGCGCGACGTGAACAGCGACAACCACCGGATCTTCCAGACCTTCCTCGATTTCGGCCGGGCCGGCTCGCTGGACGCCTTCGTCGCCACGCTCAAGACCTCGGCCGCGATGCCCTGGGTCCAATACGCTGGTGATCGGGCGCGGGCAGCCCGAGGTCTGGTACGCCGATGTCGGCAACGTGCCGGACGTGCCCGATGCGCTGGCCGATCGCTGCACCACGCCGCTGGGCAAGGTGGTCGATGCGAAGCTGCCGGGCGTGCCGTTCCTCGACGGCTCGCGCGCGGCTTGCGCCTGGCGCGGTGACAGCGCCGCGGTCCAGTCCGGCTCGATGCCGGCTGCGGCGATGCCCTTGCTGGCCCGGCGCGATTTCGTGGCCAACATGAACAACAGCTACTGGCTCGCCAACCCGGCCGCGCCCTTGACGGGGTTCCGGGGTTCCCGCGCGTGATGGGGATCGGCGTCGCGCCGCTGGACCTGCGCGCGCGACTCGGCCTGCAACTGGCCGGCCAGGCTGCGGCGCCGGATCAGGGAGTCTCGCGCAAGCCGCTCACGGCCGCCGACGTGCGTCGCTTCACGCCCGAGGGCGACACGCTGGCCGCCGCGCTGTTCAAGCGGCCGGTGCTCGACCAGGTCTGCGCGACGGCGCGCATCACGGTCGCGCGCGATCCGCTGAGCGGCGCGAGCCTCGCGCCGCCGCGCACGGTCGAGACGGCCGATGCGTGCCGCATCCTGCGTGCCTGGAACGGCGTGGCCGGGCGTGACGCGCGCGGTGCCTATCTGTGGGATCGATTCTGGGAGCGCGCCGAGAAAATCGATGCCGGCAAGCTCTATGCGAAGCCCTTCGATCCGGCCGATCCGCTGCACACGCCGGCCGGCATCCGCGCGGGCGATCCGGCCGAGGCGTTCGGCGCGGCGATCCTCGCCGTGGGCGAGGCCGGCTACGCGCTCGACGCGACACGCGGCGAGACGCTGTACCTGACGCGCGACGGCGTGCCGGTGCCGCTCTACGGCGGCTGCTCGGGCCTCGGTTATTTCGCCTCGGTCTGCGACTACGGCAAGAGCCGGGCGAACGCGCCGGTCTCGGCCGACACGGTCGGCGGCAACAGCTATCTGCAGGTGGTGAGCTTCGACGCGCGGGGTGCCGATGCCTATACGCTGCTCGCGCATTCGGAATCGGACGATCCGGCCTCGCCACATTTCGCGGACGGCACGCGTCGTTATGCGCAGCGGCGCTGGCTGCGCGTGCCGTTCGACGCGCGGGAGATTGCTGCCGACCCGCAACTGCGAGTGACGCGGCTGAGCTTGCCGGCCGCGCCGGACCGGCCTGGCCCGGCCGCCACGGGACGCTGAGCCTCGCGGACGCGGGCGGCTTGCCGCGCCGCGCGTGGGCCATGCTAGGCCGAGGGCGATCGCCGGGCTGGCGGATATCGCCCCGTCCCGGCGGTTGGCTCCGGCGCCGGCCCATTCCCTGGCCGCCCGGCAGATCTTTCCGCGCGGTTTCCCTTCCCGCCGCGATTGCCCTCTACAATCCGGAAACCTTGCCGGCCCGCGCCGCGCCTGTTGCTCAGGCGCCCGGCGCGCGGTCCGGCCATTCCCCACCGATTCGAACGAGAGGACTCGCCGTGAAGTTCATCCACGCGGCCGATATTCACCTGGACAGCCCCCTTCACGGCCTGAGCACGTATCCCGACGCGCCGGCCGCGCTGCTGCGCAATGCCTCGCGCGAGGCGCTGCGCGCGCTGGTCGAGCGCGCCATCGAGGAAGCCGTGGCCTTCGTGGTGATCGCGGGCGACCTGTACGACGGCGACTGGAAGGACCACAACACCGGCATCTTCTTCGGCCAGCAGATGGGCCGGCTGCGCGGCGCGGGGATCCCCGTCTACCTGCTGTGGGGTAACCACGATGCCGAGAGCGAGATGAGCAAGAAGCTGACGCTGCCCGACAACGTGACGGTGTTTCCCTCGCGCAAGGCGGCGACCTTCCGGCTCGACGAGCTGAAGGTGGCGCTGCACGGCCAGAGCTTTCGCGACAAGTCCGTGACCGACAACCTGGCGATTGCCTATCCCGATCCGGTGCCGGGCCACTACAACATCGGCGTGCTGCACACCGCGCTGGAGGGTTACGTGGCGCACGCGAACTATGCGCCGTGCTCGCGTGCCGAGCTGCATGCCAAGGGCTACGACTACTGGGCGCTCGGCCACGTGCATGAATTCCAGCAATGGGACGAAGCCTCCACCATCGTGTTCCCGGGCAACCTGCAGGGACGCCATATCCGCGAGACGGGCCGGCGCGGCGCGGTGCTGGTCGAGGTGGACGGTGCCCGCACCCGGGTCGAGCGGCTCTTCATCGACGTGCTGCGCTGGGAGGCGGTGGAGGTGGAGGCGGGCGATTGCGAGAGCATCGAGGCGCTGGTGCAGAAGACGGGCCGCGCGCTCGGAAGCCTGCTCGCCACCGACGGCGAGGTGCCGCGCGCGGTGCGCGTGACGGTGACCGGCGCCTCGCCGCTGCACGGCCAGCTGTTCGGGCGCGCGGCCGAGCTGCGTGCCGAGGTGTTGAACCAGGTCGGCATCATCGGCAACCAGCGGCTCTGGCTCGAGAAGGTCAAGCTGCGCACCGAGCCTCTGGCGGCTGCGGCCGCGCACGGCGAGACGCTCGAGGCGCTGGAGGACTTGAAGCGGATTCTCGCCGAGGCGGTGGACGATCCCGATTTCCTCGCGAGCCTCGATCGCGAGCTGAAACCCTTCGTCGGCAAGGTACGCAGCGAGGTGCGCGGCGAGGACGTGCCGATGCTGTCGAAGGCGCGCTCGGGTGATCTGTCGGCCCTGGTCGGGCAGGTCGGCGAGGCCTTGCTGGCGCGTCTGGCGCGGGGGGAATGAGCGATGCGGATCCGTCAACTCGATCTGTTCAAGTACGGCAAGTTCACCGACGCCACGCTGCGCTTTCCGTCCGCCGCGCAGGATTTCCACGTGATCGTCGGGCCCAACGAGGCCGGCAAGTCGACCGTGCGCACCGCCGTGTCGGAGTTGCTGTTCGGCATGAAGCAGCGCACCCCGCTCGACTTCCTGCACGACACGCCCGAACTGCGGCTCGGCGGCCTGCTCGACCATGCCGGCGGCGCGCTGGCCTTTCATCGTGCGCGCGGCCGCACTTCGCTGCGCACGCCCGAGGACGGCAAGCTGCCCGACGACCACCTCGACGCCGTGCTCGACGGCGCGACGCGCGAATTCTTCGAGCAGATGTTCGGGCTCGACCACGAGCGGCTGGTGGCCGGCGGACGCAGCCTGCTCGATGCCTCGGACCGGCTCGGGCAGGTGCTGTTCGAATCGGCGGCCGGTGTCAGCAGCCTCGGCCCGGTGCGCGAGGAGCTGGAAACGCTGCGCGCCGACTTGTGGGCACCGCGCGCCACGCGCTCGAGCTTCGCCCAGGCGGAAACCGATTTCTCCACGGCCAGCAGCGAGCTGAAGGCGCTCCAGGTGCGCACGCGCGACTGGACCGAGCGCCAGGACGCGCTCGACGCGGTGCGCCGCGAGATCGCCGAGGCCGACGAGCGACGCCGGCAAGTGGACCGGCTGCGCTCGACGCTGGAGCGCGTGCGCCGGCTCGCGCCTTACCTGCACGCCTGGCGCGAGAAGGACGCGCAACTCGTGGAGCTGGGCAGCGTGGTCGAGCTGCCGTCCAGCGCGACGGCCGACTTGCTGGCGGCGCGCGAGGCGCTCGCGGTCGGCGGCAAGGGCCTCGAATTCCATCGCGAGGACCTGGCCCGGCGGCAGGCCGCGCGCGAGGCGATCGTCGCCGATCCCGAGGCGCTGAGGTTCGCGGCCGAGATCGACGCGCTGGCGGCGCTGAGCGCGAGCTGCGCGGCGCACGAGAAAGCGCTGCCCGGCGTCGAGGCGGCCCGGCGCCAGCATCTCGACGCGGCGGTCGCGGCGGCCGGGCAACTGGGCTGGCCGAGCGAGGAAGCGGCCTTGCGCGCCGCGCTGCCGTCCGCGCTGGCGCTCAAGACCGTCACCAACCTGCTGCGTCGCCAGGGCGGGCTGGCGCAGGCGCTGGCCAGTGCCCGCGATGCGCTCGACGAACGCGAGCGCGCACTCGACAAGTTGTGCACACAACGCGATGCCATGGTGGTCGAGGCCGTGCCCGATGCGCTGCGTCTCGCGCTGGCGGAAGCCCAGGTTCATCGCCATGGCGACACCCGGGAACGCGCGCAGGAGCAGGCACGGGCCGAGGCCGGACATGCGCTGGACGAGGCGCTCGACCGGCTCGGCCGCTGGCGCATGCCGGTCGCCCAGCTGAGAACCCTGGACCTACCTTCGGCGCAGCGCCTAAGCGCCTGCCAGAAGGCCGACAGCGAAGCGGCGGGCGCCGTCGCCATGGCGCGCGGCGCATGCAACGAGGCGCGCGAGCGCTTCGAGAAACTCGCGCTGCAGGCGCAACACTTCGCGCAGGGCAATCACGTCGTCACCAGCAGCGAGGTGCGGGCCGCGCGCGAGCAGCGCGACCAGGTCTGGGGCGAGGTCAAGCGCGGCGCGCTGGCGTTGCCGGGCGGCGCGACGGTCGTGGAGGACGCGATCCGCCATGCCGACGTGCTGGTCGATTCGCAGCTCGATACCGTGCAGGCTGCGGCCGAACTGCAAGCGCTGCGCCAGCAGCGCGAAGCGGCGCAGGCCGAGCTGGCGCGCCGCGAGGCCGACCTGGCCGGAGCCACTCAGGCGCTCGACGCGACACGCCAGGCCTGGACCGATCTCGCGGCCGGCGCGGGCCTGCCCGGCATCGCGCTCGACGACATCGGCGCGTGGCTCGCGCATCGCGATACCGCGCTCGCCGCGCAGCAGAAGCTCGATGCGCTGACGCGCGAGCTCGAAGCCGCGCGCGCGGAGCGCAGCCATGCGCAGCAGGCGCTGGTCACGGCGCTGCTGTCGGTGGCGCCGGCCACCGAGGCGCACGCGCTAGGCAAGTGGATCCTGTCGGCCGAGGCCTTCGTGCAGGCCGCCGAGCGTGCCGCCGAACAGCGGCGCGGCCACGACGAGCGCGTGGCTGAGGCCGAGCGCCAGCGCGAGGCCGCCGCCGCGCTTGCCGAGCGGGCACAGCGCGAGCACGACGACTGGCTGCGCGAATGGCGCACCGCGCTGGCCGACGCGCGGCTGGCCGAGGTGGCGACCACCGACGCGGCTGCGCAAGGCGCCGTCGATCTGGCCAACGAGGTGGTGGCCGAACTCGCGGCGGCCGAGGAGCCGGCGCGCCGCATCGAGGCGATGCGCGCCGAGCTGGCCGCGCGCGATGCGGATGCGCGGCGCCTGGCCGATGCGCTCGATCCGGCTTTGCGCGAGGCGGGCGAGGGCGCGGCCAGCGCGAGGGCGCTCGCCGCGAGGCTCGACGGCGCCCGCAAGACGGCCGAGGCGATCGCGCGTGCCGACGAGGCGATCGCGCAGGCAGGCCGCGAATTCGAGGCGGCCCGGGCCACGCTCGCCACCGAGCAGGCGCGCATCGCGCCGCTGCTGGCCAGCGCCGGCGCCGCGACGATCGATCAGGCCCTGCCGCTGGCCGCCCGCTCGGACAGCCAGCGCCGCCTGCGCGAGGAGAGCGAGGCGGCGCAGGCCGCGCTGCTGCGCGACGGCGACGGCCTCCCTCAGGAGGCGATCGCCGCCGAGATCGACCAGCACGACCTGGCCGAGGTGCCCGCGCAACTCGAGGCGACGCGACGCGAACAGGATGCGCTCAACGCGGCCGCCAGCGAACTGGCGCGTCGCGAGCTGGAGGCGCGCCAGGCGCTGGAGGCGATCGCCGGCCAGTCGGGCGCGGCGCTGGCCGAGGCGCGGCGCCAGGAGGCGTTGGCCGCGATGGGCGACACGGCCGAGCAGTACATCGAGGCGGCCACCGCGAGCCGGCTGCTGCGCTGGGCGATCGACCGCTATCGCGACCAGAAGCAGGGGCCGATGCTCAGCCGTGCCGGCGAGATCTTCGCGGGCCTCACGCTCGGCGAATTCCTGCGCCTGACCGTCGATACCGAGCGGCAGCCGCCGGAGCTGTCGGCCCGGCGCGCCAGCGGCCGTTCGGTCGAGGTCAGCGGCCTGAGCGAAGGCACGCGCGACCAGTTGTTCCTGGCGCTGCGGATCGCCGCGCTCGAGCTGCAGCTCGCGCACAAGGCGGCGCTGCCCTTCGTGGCCGACGATCTGTTCATCAACTTCGACGACGCGCGCTCGAAGGCCGGGCTCGAGGCCTTGCGCGAGTTGTCCACGCGCACCCAGGTGCTGTTCCTCACGCACCACGATCACCTGCTGCCGCTGGTGCGCGAGGTGTTCGGCGCGGCGGTGAACGTGGTCGAGCTGTAGCGCGAGCGGGTCTGATCCACCGGCCCGATCCGGCGCTGTGGATGCGGGGCGAGCTTATCCTCGCCCCGCATATCCTTAGAGGCCAGTTCAAATTCCCCGTGAGGGGGCTGTTTACTTTCGCGGCGAGCGGTTAACCTTGGGCACCGGAGCAACGGGAACTCAAGGATGGCAGCGCCGATCATTGACGACGCATTGTGGAAACTGATCG
>JAYFRU010000139.1:0-7838 GCA_040946965.1 Burkholderia sp.
TCATGATCGTGGTGACCCACGAGATGGGCTTCGCGCGTAATGTGTCGAACCACGTGATGTTCCTGCACCAGGGCCGCGTCGAGGAAGAAGGCGCGCCGGCCGAGATGTTCGGCAACACCCGCAGCGAACGCCTCAAGCAGTTCCTGTCGGGCAGCCTGAAGTAACCCTTCTCCCGCCTGACCGGCATCGCATCGCGGTGCCGGCAATCTCCCCCTCTTTTTGTTATCGACGCGATCGCGACATCGCGCGGCCGCCACTTCTCCGCTTCCTCCCTCACGCCTTTGCGCAAGTCATCCCGGCGTCGGCATTTTGTTTAGAAACACGAAGTAAACAATCCACCCCGGCACTCCCAATATCCGGTCATTCTTTTACGGATAGCTAACGGATTTTGGCTGCCGCAGGGGTACGCCCGTCGTGTCATCGCGTCAATAGTAGCAATCCTTGCCCCCTCCCGGAAACCGTGCACGCTTTGTGCGACAAGGATTTGCCGCATGCGTCGCGGCTCGTCCGGGACGATCGCGCCCCGTCATTATGGCAATTTGGCGACACCAGCTAATCAAACAACGATTTTCGTCGCCACGAAAGTGTATTTTTGCTAAATTAGTAACCAAAGTAGCAAAACGAAAGTCATGAAATGTAGTTTGACTTCATGACACAGGAGACCCCCGGCTTGCCCGATCGGCAAAACGGCCTGCGAAACGGTTCGTCCGCACAAGAAACGCGCCCGCCTACCCGGCAGCCGCAGGCGGTCTCCCTGGTTATCCCATGTTGACCGGATGCATTGCGCATCCGGCATCTTGCGCAGTTGGTGGGTTGACTTTTTGACAGGGTATGGAGGAGATGATGAAGAAAGCATTGCTCGCGGCAGCATTGATGACTGCCGGGGTGGCAGCGCAGGCGCAAAGCAGCGTGACGCTGTACGGTCGCCTGGACGCAGGGCTCGAATACCTGAATGGCGGCCAGGCCGGCCACACGATCCGCGCGGAAAGCGGTGACTGGGGCACCAGCCTGTGGGGCATCAAGGGTGTCGAGGACCTCGGCGGCGGCTACAAGGTGCTGTTCCACCTCGAAGGTGCGTTCAACACCATGACCGGCGGCATGGGCTCGAGCGGCACGATCTGGGATCGTTTCGCGACGGTCGGGATCTCGAACGACGCCTACGGTACCCTGCTGCTGGGTCGCGAACTCGCGATCGTCAACGGCGTGTGGGACTTCGATCCGTTCGGTCAGTCGCACTGGTCGACCGCCTCGCTGGTGCGTGGCCGTAACTGGAACAAGACTAGCAACAACATTTCGTATCAGTCGCCGAACATCTACGGCTTCGACGCCTACGGTCAGTACGCGCTGTCGAACGCCACCAACTTCAACGGCAACGGCACCACCAACCAGGGTCGCAGCGCCGGTCTGCAGTTGACCTACACGAACTCGCTGTTCCAGTTGCGCGGCCTGTACGACGAAGCGCGCGATCCGGCCAATGGCAAGCTCGACGACGTGTTCAACTACTCGCGCGAATACTTCGCGGGCGCGAACGTGTTCCTCGGCCAGTTCAAGCTGCAGGCTTCGTACCAGTCGTCGCACGCGGACGGCGGCCCGGCTGCCAACAACGGCATCACGACGACGCAGCAAGTCTGGGGCGGCGTGACGTGGCAAGCCACGCCGGCGGCAGCGCTGATCGCGGCGGTCTGCCACGTGAACGCGAACAACGGCGGCGGCAACGCCACGATCTACACGATCGGCGGTTCGTACAACCTGTCCAAGCGCACCATGCTCGATCTGCAGGCCGCCACGCTGCGCAACAGCAAGACGGCCAACTTCGGCCTGAACGCCAACCCGGCGGGCACGGCGGTTTCGACCGGCAACCCGAAGGCTGGCGGTTCGCAGACCGGCGTCTACGCAGGTATCCAGCACCTGTTCTGATCGTCGCGCAAGACGCATCAGGCATTACAAGACATCGAGTTTCACGCTGCTGCGAGAGGCGCGTATCGGTACGGTACCAGAAGGGGTATCGCATCGTTTTTTATTGGTGCGCGCGCAACTTGATGGAATCCTCAGCGACAAGCCGGCCTCGCGCCGGCCGCCGCCGTAAACGACCACGGCCCGGATCCAACCGGGCCGTGCCGAAACCGGCTCGCCGCGCGGCTGCGCGCGAGCCATGAAGCAAGCAGCACTCAGACCGCCGCTTCGTTCTCCTCGCCGGTGCGGATGCGGATCACGCGCTCGACGTCGGAGACGAAGATCTTGCCGTCGCCGATCTTGCCGGTGCGCGCCGCGCCGATCACGGCGTCGATCACCTGGTCGACCTGGTCGGCCGCGACCACCACCTCGATCTTCATCTTGGGCAGGAAGTCGACCACGTATTCGGCGCCGCGATATAGCTCGGTATGGCCCTTCTGGCGGCCGAAGCCCTTCACTTCCGTCACGGTGAGGCCCGTCAGGCCGACCTCTGCGAGCGCCTCGCGCACTTCGTCGAGCTTGAACGGTTTGATGATGGCGGTAATGCGTTTCATGATGATGCTCCGGGTAAGGGGAAGTCCTGGACGGATTCTACGCGCGACGCCCCATCAGTCGATGCGTTCCGTGAAGCGCGAGGTGATCGGGTAGCGCCAGTCGCGGCCGAACGCGCGGTGCGTGACGCGGATCCCGATCGGCGCCTGGCGCCGCTTGTATTCGTTGATCTTGATGAGCCGCGTGACACGCGTCACGTCGGCCTCGTCGTAGCCGGCCGCGACGATCTCCGCCAGCGGCCGGTCCTCTTCCATGTACATGCGCATGATCGCGTCGAGCGCGTCGTAGGACGGCAGGCTGTCCTGGTCGGTCTGGTTCTCACGCAACTCGGCCGAAGGCGCGCGCGTGAGGATCCGCTCCGGGATCACCGCCAGCCGGCCGAACTCGGCGGCCGCGTTGCGGTAGTGGCAAAGACGATAGACCAGGGTCTTGGCGATGTCCTTGATCACCGCGAAGCCGCCCGCCATGTCGCCGTACAGGGTGCAGTAGCCGACCGCCATCTCGCTCTTGTTGCCGGTGGTCAGCACGATCGAGCCGAACTTGTTCGACAGCGCCATCAGCAGCGTTCCGCGAATCCGCGCCTGGATGTTCTCCTCGGTCGCATCCTCCTCGCGGCCCGCGAACTCGGCGGCCAGCGAGGCCCGGAACGCGTCGAACATCGGCGCGATCACGATCTCGTCGTAGCGCACGCCGACGCGGCGCGCCATGTCGGCTGCATCGGTGGTCGAGATATCGGCCGTGTAACGCGAGGGCATCATCACCGCGCGCACGCGCTCGGGCCCGAGCGCATCGCAGGCCACCGCCAGCACCAGGGCCGAATCGACGCCGCCCGACAGGCCGATCAGCACGCCGGGGAAGCTGTTCTTGCCGATGTAGTCGCGCACCCCGAGCACCAGCGCGCGATAGACCTGGGCCTCGGTCGACAGCGCCGGCGCGATCTCGCCGGGCAGCGGCCGCGCGCCCTCGAACTCGACGATCGCGTGGCCCTCCTCGAACTGCGCCATGCGTGCCACTAGCTCGCCCGCGCCGTCGAGCACAAAGGAGCCGCCGTCGAACACCAGCTCGTCCTGGCCGCCGACCAGGTTCACATAGGCCATCGGCAGGCCGGTCTCGCGGATCCGCGCGCGCAGGATGTCGATGCGCACCGCGTCCTTGTTCATGTGGTACGGCGAGCCGTTCGGCACCAACAGCACCTCGGCGCCGGCCGCCTTCGCGAGCTGGGCGGCCGAGGCATGCCAGACGTCCTCGCAGATCACGATGCCGAACTTCGTGCCGTTCAGCTCGAATACGCAGGGTCGCGGATCCGTCGCGAAATAGCGCTTCTCGTCGAACACCTCGGTATTGGGCAGGTCCTGCTTGCGATAGGTCGCCACCACCTGGCCGCCGACGATCAGCGAGGCGGCGTTGTAGGTATCGACGGGAGCGGCGCCGCGCTCGATCGGGCGGTTTGCATTACCATCGGCGCTGGACTCGCGCAGCGGATGGCCGACCAGCACCGCCAGGCCTTCCAGCGGCGCCAGGCGCGCGACCAGCTCGGCCAGCGCCTCGACCGCGGCCGCGAAGAAGGCCGGACGCAGCAGCAGGTCCTCGGGCGGATACCCCGACAACGCCAGTTCCGGCGCGACCAGCAGCTGCGCACCATCCTTGTGCGCGGCGCGCGCGGCCTCGACGAGGCGGGCGACGTTACCGGCGAAATCGCCGACGGTGACGTTCAGTTGGGCGAGAGCGATACGGGTTTTCATGACGGAACCTGCGCGGCCAGGCGGGCCGCGTGACGAGTGCCGCCGGGCGCATCAACGGCGCGCCGCGCCTGTCGCGCGCATGCCGATCGAAACGGATCTCAGACGGTTGAAACACGAACGCATCGATTATCGCATGGGGCTCCTGAGCTCTCTGCTGGAAGTGGACGCCGGCGAGTGGAACGCCCTGCTGGCCCGACAGGCTCATCCCACGCCCTTCCTGCGCCACGAATTCCTCGCCGCGCTGCACGCCACCGGCTGCGCGATCGGCGAGACCGGCTGGTCGCCGAACTTCCTCGTCCTGAACGAGGCCGACACGGGCGCGCTGGTGGCGGCCTCGCCCGTCTACGCCAAGCAGCATTCGTATGGCGAGTACGTGTTCGACTGGGCCTGGGCCGACGCCTACCAGCGCAATGGCGTGCCCTATTACCCGAAGCTGCTCTGCGCGGTGCCCTTCACGCCGGTGCAGGGCACTCGCCTGATCGCCGCCAACGAGCGCGCGCGGCGCCAGCTCGCCGCCACCCTGGTGGCGCTGGCCGAGCAGAGCGAGGTGTCCTCGCTGCACGTGCTGTTCCCGACCGGCGAGGAAGCCGACCTGCTGGCCGAGATGGGCATGATGCTGCGCGAGGGCGTGCAGTTCCACTGGCCTAACCACGGCTACCGCCACTTCGACGATTTCCTCGCCACCCTCGAACAGAAAAAGCGCAAGAACATCCGCGCCGAACGGCGCAAGGTCGCCGAGGCCGGCGTCACCTTCCGCCGCGTGCGCGGCGAGGACGCCAGCGATGCCGACTGGCGCTTCTTCTCGCGCTGCTACCGGCAGACCTATCGCGAACACCATTCGAGCCCGTACCTGAACCTCGACTTCTTCCGCCGGATCGGCGAGACCATGCCCGAGAACCTGCTGCTGGTGATCGCCGAGGCCGAGGGCAAGCCGATCGCCAGCGCGCTGGCCGTCTACTCGCGCGGCGGGGTCGGCGGCGGCGCGCTCTACGGGCGCTACTGGGGCGCGCTCGAACACGTGCCCTGCCTACACTTCGAGACCGCCTACTACCAGTTGCTCGAGTTCTGCATCGAGGAGAAGCTTGGCACCTTCGAAGGCGGCGCGCAAGGCGAGCACAAGCTCGCGCGCGGCTTCATGCCGACCGTCACGCATTCGGCGCACTGGCTCGCGCACCCGGCCTTCTCGGACGCGGTGGGCGACTTCCTCAAGCGCGAGACCGGGCAGATCCACGCCTACGTGGACGAGCTGCGCGAGCACAATCCCTTCAAGGACTCAAGCCAGCGATGAAGCCGCCGGCACGCGACGCGGCGCGACGCGCGCTTTTTCTGAGACACTGAGGGCTTCGCTTCCTTCGCCGCGCCATGTCCTGGTACCTGTATCTGATCGAATGCGAGGACGGCAGCGTCTACACCGGCATCACCACCGACGTCGACGCCCGCTTCGCGCAGCACGCGAACGGCACCGGCGCGCGCTACACGCGCTCGCGCAAGCCGCGCGCGGTGCTCTCCTGGTTCGAGCTGGCCGACCGCTCCAGCGCCTCGCACGCCGAGTACTGGGTCAAGCGCCTGAGCCCGGCGCGCAAACGCGAACTCGCGAGCGGCCTGCGCTCGCTCGACTCGGTGCTGCCGCCCGTGATCGCGGTCGAGGACGAAGACGCGATCGAGACGGCCGGGGTTGCCGCCACGCCGATCGAGCTGGCCATCGACGCACCGCTCGCCCAGCCCTGCCGCGATACCGCCGCGCCCGCAGCCGGCCCGGCCGCGATCGAAGCCAGCGCCGAACTCCAGGCCGAGGCGGCAGCCGATCCGGCGCCGCCCAAACGCACCCGCCGCCCTCGCACCGCCCGCTCTCCGCGCGCCTGAGCCTGCCACGGGTCACGTGCCCATAAAAAAACCGCGCGGCCCCGAAACGGGACACGCGCGGTTTCGCGCAAGCCGGCGGTGCAAGCCCGACGCGGCCTCTCGGCACGCCGGCCTGGCACCGCGACGCAGGCTTACTTCTGGGCGTTCGCCACGCCTTCCGAGATTTCCTTATGGGCGGCCTCGATGCCGGCCCAGCCGTCGACCTTCACCCACTTGCCCTTCTCGAGCGCCTTGTATTGCTCGAAGAAGTGCTTGATCTGGTCCTTCAGGTACTCGGGCACGTCGTCCAGCGACTTGAGGTTGGCCGTCATCGGGCAGACCTTGTCGTGCGGCACGGCGATCAGCTTGGCGTCGACGCCCAACTCGTCGGTCATCTGCAGCATGCCGAGCGCGCGTGAACGCACCACCGAACCGGCCAGCAGCGGGAACGGCGTGATCACCAGCACGTCGACCGGATCGCCGTCGCCCGACAGCGTCTGCGGGATGAAGCCGTAGTTGACCGGGTAACGCATGCCGGTGCCGACGAAACGATCGACCACCAGCAGGCCGAGATCCTTGTCGGCCTCGTACTTGACCGGATCGCTTTGCGCCGGAATTTCGATGATGACGTTGAAATCGTGCGGCAGATCCTTGCCGGCCAGAACATTGCTGAAGCTCATGAGCGCTCTCTGCATGACGATGGGAAACGGGACGGGGCGCAAACGATCTCGCCCCCGCGAAGAGCCGCCATTATAGCCAATCACCCGATGGCGCTCCGGCGAAGTTAGGCGCACACTTACCTGCGGCGCGAACAAAATGCAGGCCCTGCGGCCATCACGATCGCCGCGCCCGGCCTGGCGTGCGTCGCCGCCCCCCAGCATCCGCAGCAGCTTCGGTCGTACCTCGATACCAAGGAGCCAGGAGCAGGCATGGAAGAAGCAAGGCACTTCATCGCGGGCGAATGGGTCGCGCCCGCTAACGGCGAGACGATCTCCGTGATCGACCCGTCCGACGGCGCGCCGTTCGCGCGCCTGGCACGCGGCAGCGCCGCCGACATCGATGCTGCGGTGCGCGCGGCGCGCGGCGCCTTCGAAGGCGCCTCGGGCGCCACCAGCGCGACCGCCTGCTGTTCCGGCTCTCGCAGCGCGTCGCCGAGCAGCAGGAAGCGCTCGCCTAGCTCGAGTGCCGCGACACCGGCAAGCCGCTCAAGCAGGCGCGCGCCGACGCCGCCGCGCTGGCGCGCTACTTCGAGTTCTATGCCGGCGCGGCCGACAAGTTGCACGGCGAAACCCTGCCCTACCAGAACGGCTATACCGTGCTGACGATCCGCGAGGCGCACGGCGTCACTGGCCATATCGTGCCGTGGAACTACCCGATGCAGATCTTCGGCCGCAGCGTCGGCGCGGCGCTGGCCACCGGCAATGCCTGCGTGGTCAAGCCGGCCGAGGACGCCTGCCTGTCGCTGCTGCTGGTGGCACGCCTGGCGGCCGAGGCGGGCCTGCCCAGCGGCGCGCTCAACATCGTGACCGGCTACGACCACAAGGTAAGGCTACGACCACAAGGTAAGCCGCTGCGCGGCGACTAAAAGCGCGGGGACGTGCAGGCTCACGCACGAAGAAGGCCGATCGTGTGCGAGTGGCGCGACATGGTAGAGTCGGAAGTGGCCGTGTCCATGCGAGGGGCTCGTCATTCGAACCGTCAGTCCGATCAAACAGCGGTTCCAGCGAGACGATGCGTGGTGGCGATATG
>JAYFRU010000140.1:0-7817 GCA_040946965.1 Burkholderia sp.
CAACGTGGACGGCGGTTATCTGTCGGTATAGTGGCGACGCGCGGCGCGAGGGCGCCGCATGCAACGAACAGCAAGGAGGAGAGAACCCATGACGACGATCGGAACCCCGCGGCTGGCGGGCAAGTGCGCCTGGATCACCGGCGCGACGGGAGGGCTGGGACGCGCGATCGCGACGCGCATGGCCGAGCACGGCGCGAAGCTGTTCCTGACCGACGTGGCCGCGCAGCGCGAGGCGCTCGAGGCGCTGGCCGCGCAGCTCAACGAGACGGTCGGCACGCGGGTGGCCTGGTCGGCCGAGCAGGACGTGCGCGACGACGCGCGCTGGCAGGCGCTGGCCGCCGAGGCCAATGGCGCGATGGGCGCGCTGTCGGTGCTGGTCAACAATGCCGGCATCGGCTCGCTCGGCACGGTCGAGCAGATCGAGCAGAAGGAATGGCGCCGCGTGATGGACGTCAACGTCGAGAGCATCGTGCTGGGCGTGCGCCATGCGCTGCCGTTCCTGCGCGACAGCCAGCCGGCCTCGATCATCAACGTGTCCTCGGTGGCCGCCTTCAAGCACGAACCCGAATACACCGCCTACAACGCCTCGAAGGCGGCGGTGGCCTCGCTGACCAAGTCGATCGCGGTCGACTGCGCGCGCAAGCAGACCGGCGTGCGCTGCAATTCGCTGCATCCCTCGTTCATCCGCACCGGCATCGTCGAGCCCTTCTTCGCCCAGCTCGGCGAGAGCGCGGCCACCCGCAAGCTGGTGCGCGGCGTGCCGATGGGCCGCCTGGGCGAGCCCGACGACGTCGCCTACGCGGCGATCTACCTGGCCTCGGACGAGAGCCGCTACGTGACCGGCGCCGAGCTGGTGATCGACGGCGGCCTCTGCGCCATGTAAGCGGCGGTGCGCGCCGTCATTCCATTCATCCGCCGCCCGGCGTATCCGCGCCGCGCGGCCCAGTCGAGCAGTCAAGCCGAGGAGGCACGATGTCCGCAACCCTCAACCGCCAGTTGCGCCTGAAGGCGCGCCCCGAAGGGCGCGTCGGCGCCGAACACTTCTCGCTCGTCGAAGCGCCGCTGCCCGAACTGGGCGAGGGCGAGGTGCTGGTGCGCGTGCTCTACCTGTCGATGGACCCGACCAACCGGGTCTGGATGAGCGATATCCCGCAGTACCTGCCGCCGGTGGCGATCGGCGAGACCATGCGCGCGCTCGGCCTCGGCCGGGTGGTCGCCTCGCGGGCCGACAAGTTCGCGGTCGGCGACCTGGTGCAGGGGCTGGTGGGCTGGCAGGACTATGCGCACGTGAGCGCCGACGAGGTGCCCAGGCTCACCCGGCTGCCCGATACGGGCCTGCCGCTGCCGACCCTGCTCGGTGCCTGCGGCATGAGCGGCCTGACCGCCTATTACGGCCTGACCGATATCGCGCCGGTGCAGCCGGGCGAGACCCTGGTGGTGTCGGCGGCGGCCGGCTCGGTGGGGTCGATCGCCGGGCAGATCGGCAAGATCCAGGGCGCGCGCGTGGTCGGCATCGCCGGCGGCGCCGAGAAGTGCCGCTACCTGACCGAGACGCTCGGCTTCGACGCGGCGGTCGACTACAAGGCGCCCGATTTCAAGGCCGCGCTGAAGGCCGCCACGCCCGACGGCGTGCACGTGAACTTCGAGAACGTCGGCGGCGAGGTGATGCGCGCCGTGCTCTCGCGCATGGTGATCGGCGGGCGCGTGGCGCTGTGCGGCGTGATCTCGAACTACAACAACAACGGCCGCGCCGGCGACGATTTCGGCGCGGTGATCTCCAAGCGCCTGACCATGCGCGGCTTCCTGATCCTCGACTACCGCAAGAACCGCGAGGCCGTGCAGCAACTGGCCGGCTGGCTGCGCGAGGGGCGCATCAAGGCCGAGGAGACCGTTGCCGAGGGGCTGGAAAACGCGCCCGAGGTGCTCAACCGCCTGTTCGACGGCAGCCATGTCGGCAAGCTGGTGCTGCGGGTGGCCGAGGACGCCTGAGCTTCGTGCCGCGGCGAAGCAAAAAAAAAGCCACGGATTGCTCCGTGGCTTGTAATTCCCAGTCAAGAGGGGGGTATGACTGGAGGTCTGGCCGCCTCTGATCACCGTGTACCGGGGTGGCCGGAAGATGATCACGAGACAGACTTCATTCTTCTGCTGCGCCGCCGTAGAGTCAATTTCGCGCAATTAAGCGTGATTAACGAGGCTTACGGAGTCTTGCGCCCGGCCGGCGAATTCGCGCCCGCCCGATATTCCCCTCGAACCCGTCATCGCCCGTGGCGCCTGGCCCGCGAGGCGCGGCCGCGCGGGCCGCAGGCGCCTTACGCGCGCTCGCCCGGGCATTTCCCTCGATGACGAAATCTATTCGTCGATTCTTTCGAAGCCCATGCTTGTTGTTACATTCTGAAATGATATAATATAGCTGCGTGCTGCTTCTTCCGACCCCGAGATCCTCTCTCTCGGCCCGGTCGCGCGGATGACCGTCGAATCGATACGGCGAACCACGGATTCGCGATGATACGTTATAACGTCACGCGAGTCAGTCGGCGGCACATTTCGGCTCATTTCACGACAAACACCACTAACATGCGCGACTCCGCCCGTTTTCGATCCCTGTCCGCCGCGCGCGGGTTGCCTCCTCTGACCTTGATGTTCGTCGCCAGCCTGGCCTATGCGCAATCGGCGCCGAACGGTGCGTCGGCCTCGCCGGCTGCGGCGCCCGCCATCGCGACGCCGACCCCGATGCTGGCGCCAGTGTTCGTCACCGCGAACCCGATCGGCGACGCCGAGCTGATCTCCCCGACCGCCTCGATCGGCGGCGATGCGCTGGCGCTGCGCCGCGCCGATTCGCTGGGTGCCACGCTCGACGGGTTGCCGGGCGTGTCGACCACCACCTACGGGCCGATGGTGGGCCGTCCGATCATCCGCAGCATGGACGGCGACCGGATCCGCCTGCTGCAGAACGGCGTGGCCGCGTTGGACGCGTCCTCGCTGTCCTACGACCACGCGGTGCCGCAGGATCCGCTGACGGTCGAGCGGGTCGAGATCGTGCGCGGGCCGGCGGCGCTGCTCTACGGCGGCAATGCGATCGGCGGCGTGGTCAACACCATCGACAACCGGATTCCGCGCGAGGCGATCAAGGGCGTGTCGGGCGCGGTCGACGCGAGCTACGGCGGCGCCAACGACGCGCGCGTCGGCGCCGCGCTGGTGGAGGGCGGCAACGGCCGCTTCGCCTTCCATGTCGACGCCTTCGATCGCGAGACCAGCAAGCTGCGGATCCCGGGCTTCGCGCATTCGGACCGCCAGCGCGCGCTCGACGGCCCCGATGCGAGCGAGGCCTCGGGCAGCATCCCCAACAGCGACGGCTGTTCGCACGGCGGCGCGGTCGGCGGCGCCTACACCTGGGCCGACGGCTACGCGGGCCTGTCGTACAGCGGTTTCGAGTCGAACTACGGCTCGGTGGCCGAGAGCGACGTGCGGCTGCGCATGCGCCAGCAGCACCTGGCGGCCTCCTCCGAGATCCGCAACCTGTCCGGCCCGATCTCGCAGCTGAAGTTCGACTTCGGTTATACGGACTACGAACATAAAGAAATCGACAACGGCGAGACCAGCACCACGTTCCGCAACCATGGCTACGAAGCGCGCGTCGAGGCGCGCCATCGCAAGATCGGCCCGTTCGAGGGCGCGTTCGGCATCCAGGTCTCGCAGAACACCTTCTCGGCGCTGGGCGACGAGGCGCTGGTGCCGACCACCCAGACCACCAATGTCGCGCTGTTCGGCCTCGAGCAATGGCAGGCCACTCAGGCGCTGAAGTTCAGCCTCGGCGGGCGCATCGAGCACGTCAAGCTCGATCCGACGCCGGTCGGCAACGAGCGCTTCGCCGGCGCGAGCGGCCACAGCTTCAAGACCGGCAGCGTCTCGTTCGGCACGCTCTACAAGCTGAATCCGGTCTGGTCGCTGGCCGGCAGCGTGTCCTACACCGAGCGCGCGCCGACCTTCTACGAGCTCTACGCGAACGGCCCGCACGACGCGACCGGCCAGTACCTGATCGGCGCGCCCGGCGCGCAGAAGGAGAAGGCGGTCTCGACCGACCTCTCGCTGCGCTACGCGTCCGGCCCGAACAAGGGCAGCATCGGGGTGTTCTACACGCGCTTCTCGAACTACCTGACCGAGTTCAACACCGGGCGGCTGGTCGACGACGACGGCGAGGTGGTCGCGCCCGGCACCGACGACGCGCTCAAGGAGGCCGTCTACCGCAGCGTGCGCGCCGAGTTCTATGGGCTCGAATGGGAAGGCAAGTGGCGCGCCTTCGAGAAGGGCGCGCATCGTCTGGACATCGAACTGTCGGGCGACTACACGCATGCGCGCAACGCCGAGACGGGCGAGCCACTGCCGCGCATCTCGCCGCTGCGCGCCTCGCTGGCAGCCGACTACGGCTACGGGCCGTTCGGCGCGCGCGCGCAGATCACCCACGCCTGGGCCCAGCACCGGGTGCCCGACAACGACCTGCCGACCGACAGCTACACCTCGCTGGGCCTGGTGCTGAGCTACCGCTTCCATGTGGGATCGACCCATTGGCTCGCCTACGTGCGCGGCGACAACCTCGCCAACCAGGAGATCCGCTACGCCAGCTCGGTGGTGCGCGACATCGCCCCGGAAGGTGGGCGCAGCGTGATGGTGGGCCTGCGCACCACGTTCTGAGCCCGCTCCTCGCGTCGAGGAAAGGCTCGAGCCGGCTTTGGCTGGCTCCCGGACTTAGGTAAAATGGCAGCCGCCGAGGATGTACCGAAGGATGTACCGAAGGCGGATAACGGCAGCGGGCGTCGCGCGCGGTGGTTTCGCCGCGCCGGCGACGTGCCGGACTGTTCCACTGGGCCTCTTATTCCGGGATAAAAACATGAAGACACGAGACGCGTTGCGCGCGGGCATGGCCGCGCTGATGCTGGGGAGGCGCCACGGCGGTTCTGGCCGCGCCGCTCTGCCAGACCCAGACGCAGGGCAACCACAAGTCCAAGCTCTGCATCGAGCAGACTCCGTTCAAGCACGACTACTACACGCTGTGGGTCGACGACGCGCCGGTCTTCATGCTGCCCGACGACTACGTCGAGAACGTCTCGCTCACGCACACCGTGCCCGAGGACGACAGCAACGAATTCCCGCTCTCGAAGCAGGGCATGCGCAGCGTGACGATCACGGGCGGCTGCCACCCGCTGACCGAAATGCAGGGCAGCGGCAGCGGCGGCGAGTCGATCAGTGTCGAGACCGGCCGCGTGTGCTCCTTCGTGTGGGGGCAGCAGGCGGTGGTGAAGGACATATGCAGTTCAAGTTCGACTAGGCACCGGCGCGGCGGCGCACAAAACACAAGGGCACGCGGATCGGATCCGCGTGCCCTTGTCGTTTTCGGCTCGGTGCCGGGGTGCCGCCGGCTCAGCCGTTCTGGTCGGCGCGCGCGAAGATGTCCCAGCTCGCCATGAACAGCGCGGCCACCAGCGGCCCGATCACGAAGCCGTTGATGCCGAACAGCGCCATGCCGCCGAGCGTGGAGATCAGCACCACCCAGTCGGGCATCTTGGTGTCCTTGCCTACCAGGATGGGGCGCAGCAGGTTGTCGACCAGGCCGATCACGCCCACGCAGAAGGCCACCAGGATCACACATTTCCAGATCTGCCCGGTGACCGCGAAGTAGGCCGCAGCCGGCAACCACACCAGCCCCGCGCCGATCGCCGGCAGCAGCGACAGGAAGGCCATCAGCGCGCCCCACAGCAGCACGCCCTCGATGCCGAGGATCCAGAAGATCAGGCCGCCCAGCGCGCCCTGCACGATCGCCACGGCGATATTGCCCTTCACGGTGGCGCGCACCACGGTCGTGAACTTGGTCAGCAGCAGTTGCTTGTGGTCTTCGTCGAGCGGCAGCGCGCGACGCACGCGCCGGCCGATCTCGCCGCCGTCGCGCAGCAGGAAGAACACCAGGTAGAGCATGATGCCGAAGCTGACGATGAACTGGAATGTGTTCTGGCCGATGCTGAACGCCTGCGCGGCGACGAACTGGCTGATCGCGGCCGCGCCGTCGGTCAGCTTCTTCTGGATCCCGGCGATATCGGTCAGCCCGTAGCTGTGCAGGATACGCTGCAGCGAGGTGGGTAGCGCGTGGACCGCTTCCTGGAACCAGCCCGTCATGTTCGGTTGCGCGGCTTTGATCTGCTGGTAGGCGAAGGCGATTTCCTGCACCAAGGTGCCGGCCACGAAGGTCAGCGGCAGGATCACGATCAGCACGATCAGCGAGAGCGTGACAAGCGCGGCGAGATTGCGGCGCTTGCCGAAATGCGCGGCGAACCAGCGGTGCACGGGCTGGAACAGGATCGCCAGGATCGTGCCCCAGAAGATCGCGCCGAAGAAGGGCACGAGGATCCAGCAAAAGCCGATCGTGACGATCGCCAGCAGCAGATGGAAGAATTTTTGGTGGTCTTTGCCGCTTTCCATGTGGTCGCTCGGACGGCCCGGGTTGGGCGAAGGCGCTTGAGCGCATTCGCTGCTAGGTTTCGAATTCCCGCGAGTATGCCTGCAAGCGCGGCGCCCGGGTAGCGCGGCAAGATGCGCAACGGCGGGGCGGCGAGTGCCGCCCCGCCGTTGCGCGCGGGCAAAAAAACGCCGCAGAGCCAAGCCGCAGCGCGGGCAGGGGTGCCGCGAACGGCACCGTGCCCTTACGGGTTGATGCGCGTGACCTTGGTGCCGTTCACCGACAGGTCGCCCATCAGGCCGGCGTTGGTCAGCACGATCGCCTCGATCGGCGACTGCACCGTGTTGGAATCGATCGCGCCGTTCGCGCCGATCTTCACGACCGCCACCGAGGCGTCGGCGCCGGCCGACCAGCCGTCCGTGCTGCGGAACTTGTCGAGCGCGTCCTGCGTCATGAACAGGAAGATAACCGCCTTCGACTGCGCGCCGGCCTGCAGGCCGATCGACAGCGACGAGGTGTTGTAGTAGCCGACGGTGCTGCCGCCCACGCGCAGGACACCGTTGCCGGTCTGGGCGCCGAGGATGAAGCCGGCTTGCAGCACGCTCGGGAACACCAGCACGCCGCGCGATTTCGCGACCAGCTCACGCGAGCCCGGGACCGTCGTGTACAGACGCGAGAGCGTCGCATCGACGCTCGAATTGATGGCCTGACGCTTCGACGAGTTGGCTGCGGCGCTCTGCGGTTCGTTCGGCGGCGTGGTGGTGCAGCCGGCCAGGGCGAGACCACCGATCACGGCGGCGGCGGCGGCGGCTTTCATCAGAAGTGCTTGACGCATGGTTTGTTCTCCCTCGTTACAGGTTGGATTTTTACGTGTGGGCCAATGGGGGGCGGTGCAGGATCAACGGCGCGCGAGCAGCAGGCCGGCGACGAAGGCGAGGCCGGCAACCACGCCGGCGGTCTGCCACGGATTGTCGTGGACCGCCTGCGAGACGCGGTCGGCCTGCGCACGCAGGCGATAGAGCGCGTCGTCGGTGGCGTCGTCGAGCGTGCCGCGCACTTCGGCGAGGCGGCCGTGCAGGCGCTTTCGCAGCGATTCGACGTCGGCGTCTTCCTTCTTCAACAGATCTTCGAGTTCCTCGACCAGCGAGCGGACGTCGTCCTTGACGTCGGCATTGAGGTTGTGGGCATTGTGGCGGGCATCGCCCGCCACACGGCGGCCGGTGCGGCGCAGCTCCGTGAAACCTCGGTCGAGTTTGTCTTCGATGCTGTTCGTGAGTGCCATGGTGGTCGTTCTCCTTAGAGGCCAGTTCAAAAAGCCTGCTCAGCACGGCTGAAGATGTTCCAGCAGACGAGCGAGCAGCCCAGTTTTAAG
>JAYFRU010000141.1:0-7809 GCA_040946965.1 Burkholderia sp.
TGTGACTCTTGTGGATGTATTCGCTCATCCCCCAAAGTCTACGCCGCAAGCGGCGGGGAATAGGACCCGAAGAGATTCAATTTCGAGATTGCGTTGCCGGCCGGGTTGAACCGACAATGCCAGGGTATCCGTTGAAAAGCGAGGCCGGTCGCGGATTTCAGTGCGACCAGCGGGTGGCGCCGGGAATCGGCCGCGTCGGCGGCCCGCCGATCAGGGCCTGGTTGACGGCTATCGCCCAGTCGAGCGAGGCGAGCCGGCAGCTCAGGGCGCTGGCGGTGGCATGCATGCCGATGTCGGTGCCGAAGCGGTCGACGCCCATCAGGTTGCTGCGCACGTCGTCCCAGGCGATCACCAGGCGGTGCGAGCGGGGATCGACATACCAGTCCCAGCCGACCGTCAGGTGTGCGAAACCGGGCGAGGACGGCCGCTGCCACTCGGTGTAGCCGGCCGCGTCGAAGGCGAGGCCGTCGGCGCGCAGTTCGTCGGCCAGCCCGGGGTCGAGCCCCGAGGCGATGTGCACGAGTTCGAGCCCCGCGAAGGCATGCAGCGGGAGGCGGACGTAACCGTCCTTGGACGGCGCGCAGTAAGGATGAAGCAGGGGTAGTGTCATGCGCGGCAATGTAGCAAGCCCGTGACCGTGATGTAACCTAGCAAGAATGACAGCGTGGAAGCTGTTGGAGAGATGATGGAACTACGCTGGCAGGATGCCTACCATCAGTTCAACGCGGCTGCGAACGAGCAACAGCTCTTTCAGCAGATCTCGGCCTATTCGAAGCGGCTCGGTTTCGAGTACTGCTGTTACGGGATTCGCGTGCCGCAGCCGGGCACGCAGCCGGTGGTCGAGATCTTCGACACCTACCCGGCCGGCTGGATGGCCCATTACCAGGCGCGCAACTATATCGAGGTCGATCCGACCGTGCGTGACGGCGCGATGAGCCCGAACATGATCATCTGGCCGGATGTCGATACAGCGGAGGATCCGTCGCTGTGGCGCGACGCGCGCGACTTCGGCATGTCGGTCGGCGTGGCGCAATCGGCCTGGGCCGCGCGCGGCGTGTTCGGACTGCTGACCATTGCGCGTCGCTCGGACCGCCTCACGCCCGCCGAGATCAACAGCCTGACGCTGCAGGCCAACTGGCTGGCGAATCTCTCGCACTCGCTGATGGGCAAGTTCCTGGTGCCCAAGCTCTCGCCGGCCGCCAGCGTCACGCTGACCAAGCGCGAACGCGAGGTGCTGAGCTGGACCAGCGAGGGGCGCACGGCCAGCGAGATCGGCGAGCAGCTCAACATCTCCGAGCGCACCGTCACCTTCCACATCAACAACATCCTCGCCAAGCTCGGCGCGACCAACAAGGTGCAGGCCGTCGTCAAGGCGATCGGCATGGGCCTGATCGAAACACCCTGAGCCGGCATGCGCCGCGCCGCAGGCGCGCGCGAACCGCCATGCCATCGCCGACGCGCCGGCCCGGATCCGTTCCGGCCGGCGCGTCGTGCCTTCGGTGGGAGCGCGTCGCGCTCCCTCGTCACTCCATCATCGGTTCGGCCTCCCGAGCGGTCCAACTCACGCTCGAGATGCTCTTCTCCATGCTCATGCGGTTCGCGATCTGCTCGAGCCTGGGCTGGTCCTTGGGGTGCAGCTTGAGCGTGGCGGTCACCTTGATGCGCTCGACCGCGCCTTCCTGCTCGACGTCCTCGCTGGTCAGGCTCTGGAACGACAATGGTTTCGCGTACATCGAGTTCGACAGCAGGGTGCGCACGTGGATCTCGTCGGTGGCCAGGCAGATCACGGTGATCTGGTATTCGCGGACCAGGTCCGCGTTCGACACCGGCGTGGCATTGATCGCGTGGCTGAGCGAGCGCAGCACGGTGTTGACCAGCAGCACCACCACCGTGCCGGCCAGCGCGGGCAGGTAGTGGCCGCTGCCCGAGAGCACGCCGACGGCGGCCGAGCACCACAGCGTGGCGGCGGTATTGATGCCCTGGATCGCGCCTTTGTCGCGCATGATCACGCCGCCGCCGAGGAAGCCGACGCCGGACACCACGTAGGCGGCGATCTGGGTGACGCCGGCCACGCCGTTGCCGGTCAGCACGCCGAGCGTGACGAACAGGCAGGCACCGCAGGTCACCAGGGTGATGGTGCGCAGGCCGGCGGTGCGCTGGCGCAGCTGGCGCTCGATGCCGATCGCGACGCCGCAGCTGAAGGCGGTGAGAAGGCGGAGGATGAATTCGACGGTCATGTTGGCTTGCCTGGCAGGGGGCGCCGTGCGGCACGGCGTCGGACCCGGCCGCGCGCAAAGCGCAGCCCGACACGATAGCGCGCGACGGCAACCGGAATGTGAAACGGGGATGACACTCGCCGCGCGACCCGACGCGGCGGCAGCCAGGCAAGCTGCGGGCGTTCAGGCGCGGGGCTGTGCGATGCGTTCGCGACAACTGTCCACGGAGATTCCTTCTGGAAGCGGATGGCGGCGATTCTAGCAGGCCGCGCCGCCGGCAGGGCGGGCGGCGCGAGCAGATGCGCAGCGCTGTGGTTTGCGCGCATCGTTGCATGCGCAACGGGCGAACCGGGCGCCGCGACGACGAAGCGGGCCCGGCCCGGCATGCGCGGCCGCTTCTACAATACGCGGCTTTCGATCCTTCCCTTCCCGAGACTCGCCATGACCCGACGATATCCGGCAGCGCTGCTGCTTGCCTCCACCCTGTTGTGCGCCGGCGCGCATGCCCAGACGCTGCACCCCGTCAAGCTGTCGAAGGCCGAGCTCGCCGGCCCGGTGTTCCAGCGGCCGGGCGCGGTCAAGGAGAGCAAGGACGGCAACCGGACCAGCGATTTCACCAGCTATACCTCGCCGGACAAGGTGTTCCAGACCGGCGTCTACCAGTCCGAGCCGGTGTGCGAGGAGATTCGCGAGGCGCCGGGCACTCCGTACACGGAATTTCTCTACTTCCTGTCGGGCGGCGTGAAGCTGACCTCGTCCGACGGCACGGTGATGCAGGTGCGGTCGGGCGAGGCGGTGACGCTGCCCAAGGGATGGACGGGGGGGTGTATGAATCGAGCGGCTATACCAAGCTCTATGCCTTGTACGATCCCAGCGCGGCCGAGCCGGCGCAATGAGCCGCGAGCCGGGGTGAGGACTGCCGGCTGACGGGCGGCCCCGGGCGGCCCGGGGCGATGGCGGAGAACAGGGCGATGCGGCGTCGGCCGTGCCCCTCGAGCTCAGGGCGTGGCCGGCGAGCCGGCCCGCGCGCCCTTGCGCAGGCGCGCGCCGATCATCATGCGGGCCTGCACCACGTTGCTCGCCACGTTTCCGGCCGAGATGCCGAGGATCTGCGCGGCTTCCTCGTAGGAGAAGCCCTCGATCGCCACCAGCACCATCGAGATGCGCTGCGTGTCGGCCAGGTCCGAGACCGCGTCGATCACCTCGTCGTCGCTCGGCGTGCCGGCCCGGGCGTGCATGGCGGCGCCCGGCAGCGCGGCTGCGTTCGGCATGTCGTCGAGGCGATGGGTGTCCGGGTGATCGCCGGCGGTGCCGTCGTAACGCATGTCGTCGAGCCAGACGTGATAGATCACCGAGTACATCCAGCCCGGCACCGACAGCGTCGGCCCCGGCCCCTGGGCCAGCGCGAACACGCGCAGGCAGGCGCGCCGCAGCAGCACCTCGGCATCGCGCGAGTTGCCCGCCACTCGCAGCGCAAAGATCCAGAGCTGCGGCAAGAGATCCCGCAGTGCATGTGAAAGTTGTTCACGGCTCATCAGTCGTTCCGTTTTCCGCGCATGATTCATCAATACCGGACCGCACCGGCGTGCCTCGCGCCAACCCGGAAGGTGGCGCGCGAATTCATCGCCGGCATCGGCAATTGCTTTGGATGACTATGTATTCAGTGATTGACGTACCGATCGACGATGATCGGGCATGGTGTCTGGCCTGGCCGGTGTGGTGCGCCAGGAATACTCGCCGGGCGGGAATGCTTGCCGGATCGATGCGGCGCCGGGACAGCCGCGCCGGACATGTGGCCGAATCCGACGCAGCGGATTGCGTGGTACCGATGAGACGGATGGCTCGGCACGGCGGTCGGGCAGCGTGGATCTCACGCCAGGCCCCGCGCAACATGTGATGGACATAGTGTCCAAGCGCAGATTTGCTGTCAATAACGAAACAGGTGGGGCCTGCGCTAAACAGCGCGGATTGTATTGCCAGTTGTATCCAAGTCTCGCGAACGCTCGTTCGCGATGGCCGGTGCCCGCGAATGGAATATTCGAGGCGCCCGGACGTTCTGCGAAGCAGGGCACGCGTCGATCATGAGCCGCGTGCCACCTTCATCGCATCGCGCCAGGAGACTCCGCATGGAAACCCGTTCCCCATCCACCGACGCCCCGATCTGCCGCGTGGTCCGGCCCGGCGATCGCCACGCCGGCAAGCAGGCGCTGCTCTACGAGGTCGGCGTCTCGGCCGCCACCTGCGGCGCGCAAGGCATCCATCTGCAGCTGGCGACGATTCCGCCGCGCGCCAGCGCCGTGGCGCACAAGCACGCGACCCACGAAACCGCCATCTACATCCTCAGCGGCAGCTCGGGCATGTGGTACGGCGAGGGCCTGGCGCAGCACCTGGTGGTGAACGCCGGCGAGTTCCTCTACATCCCCGCAGACACGCCGCATCTGCCCTACAACGCGAGCGAGACCGAAAACTGCGTGGCCGTGATCGCGCGCACCGATCCGAACGAGCAGGAGAGCGTGACGCTGCTGCCGCAACTCGACACGGTGTGTCCGGCTCGCCGGTGGACTGGCCGCACGACTGATCCGTCGCGAGGCAGGCGAGGCGTCTCCTGCCTCGCTTCGCATGGCGCGACATCGCTTCGTGCGAGGCGCGTCGTATCAGGCCGGCTGCCAGGCCTTCAATTCCTTGTCGAGCAATTCGAGCACGGCCGCCTCGTTCGAATGGATGAAGAAGTGATCACCCTCGAACAGGTGCAGGCGGCAGGGCAGGCGCGTCTCGCGCTGCCATTCTCCCAGGTGCTTGTGCTCGACCTCGGCATCGCCGCGCCCGTTCAGCACGACGATCGGGATCTCGAGCGGCGGGCCCGGCTGGTAGCGATAATGGGCGGCCATCGTGAAGTCGGCGCGGATGGTGGGCGCCATCAGCTCCATCAGCTCGCAGTGCGCCAGCAACTCGGGCGGCGCGCCGTTGTAGCGGGCCAGCGCGGCCACCAGCGCCTCGCCGTGCAACTCGTGGATGTCGCCGCCGCGATTGCCGAACTGCGGCGCATCGCAGCCCGAGGCGATCAGCGCGAGCGGCATGCGCTTGCCGTGCCGCTCGGCATGGCGCGCCAGCTCGAAGGCCAGCAGCGCGCCGAGGCTGTGGCCGAAGAACACGAAGGGCAGCGGGTCGTCGAACGGAAACACCTCGGCGATGCGCGCCACCGCCGTGGGCACGTCGGTCAGCAGCGTCTCGCGCCACCGCGCGCCGCGCCCCGGCAACTGCACGCCGACCACCTCGGCCGAGGCATCGAGCCGGCCCTGCCAGGGCATGTAGCTGCCGGCGTTACCGCCGGCATGGCTGAAGCAGAACAGCCGCAGGCGGACCGGGCCGCGCGGGCGCGACAAGAACCAGGGGGATTTCGACATGGGATCTCGGGACCTCGGAAGGCAAGCGCAGCCGCCATTCTAAGGCGAGGGGGCCGGAACGAAATGACGGCACAATACGCGCATCCCCACTGCGCGAACCGGCCATGCTGCTCAAGACCCTCTTGCGACGCCTCGATCTGACCACGCTGCAACTGTTCCTCGCCGTCCACGAGGAAGGCACGCTCACGCGCGCGGCCGAGCGCGAGGCGATCGCGGTGTCGGCGGCCAGCAAGCACCTGCTCGAACTCGAGCAGGTGGTGGGCACCGCGCTGTTCCAGCGCAATGCGCGCGGCATGACGCTGACGCCGGCCGGCGAGACGCTGCTGCACCACGCGCGACGCGTGATGCGCGACATCGAGAACATCGGCGCCGAGCTGGCCGGCTACGCCAGCGGCGTGCGCGGCTACGTGCGCATGTCGTCGAACCTGTCGGGCATCGTCGAATTCCTGCCCGAGGACCTGCGTGCCTTCCAGGCTGAGCACGAGCGCGTCAAGCTCGACCTCGAGGAGCGGCCGAGCGGCGGCGTGGTGGAGGCCGTCGACGACAGCCTGGTCCGATATCGGCATCTGCTCGGAGGATGCGGACACGCGCGAGCTGCATGTCGAGCACTATCGGCACGACACGCTGGTGATCGTCGCGCGGCACGATAATCCGCTGGCTGCCTATCCCAAGCTGCCGTTCGCCGCCACGCTCGACAGCGACCATGTCGGGCTGCACGTCTCGAGCTCGATCAACGTGCGCACCCACCTGGCCGCGCGCCATGCCGACCGGCCGCTGCGCCTGCGCATCCACGTGCCGGGCTTCGACGCCGTGTGCCGGATGGTGCAGGCCGGCATGGGCGTGGGCGTGCTGCCGAGCAAGGTCTATGAGCTGATGGGCCGCCCGCTCGGGCTGGCCTCGATCGCGCTCGACGACGACTGGGCCGCGCGCCGGCTGGTGCTGGTGGTGCGCGAGGTGGCGGCGCTCTCGCCGGTCAGCCGGCTGCTGTTCGAGCACCTGCGCACCGTCGAGGCGCGCGAGGGCGGGGCTTCGGACGCGGCGGTCGGCATGAAATCGTAAGGAAGGCGAAAGCATTTTCGCGATTCGCGAACGCTGCTTGGCGAATCACGGTTGGACCTTCGCCGCCCGGCAACCCTAGGCTGTGCTCCATAGGCATTCAACCCGGAGACAGCAAGATGAGTGGCCCGCTCCACGGGATCCGCGTGATCGAAATCGGCACGCTGATCGCCGCGCCCTTCGCCGCCCGCCTGATGGCGGAATTCGGCGCCGAAGTGATCAAGATCGAAGCGCCCGGGACGGGCGACCCGCTTCGCAAATGGCGCAAGCTGCACGAGGGCACCTCGCTCTGGTGGTACCTGCAGTCGCGCAACAAGAAATCCGTCTGCCTCAACCTGAAGTCGCCCGAGGGCGTCGGGATCGTGCGCAAGCTCGCCTCGGAAGCCGACGTGGTGATCGAGAACCTGCGCCCCGGCGCGCTCGAGAAGCTCGGCCTAGGCTGGGACGCGCTGCATGCGCTGAACCCGAAGCTGACCATGGTCCGCATCTCGGGCTACGGCCAGACCGGCCCCTATCGCGATCGCCCCGGCTTCGGCGCGATCGGCGAGGCGATGGGCGGGATCCGCTACACCACCGGCGAGATCGACGGCGCTCCGGCGCGCGTGGGCGTGAGCCTGGGCGATTCGCTGGCCTCGCTGCACGGCGTGATCGGCGCGCTGATGTCGCTGCTGCGCGTGAAGACCGGGCAGGGCGAGGGCCAGGTGGTGGACGTCTCGCTGGTCGAGAGCGTGTTCAACCTGATGGAAAGCCTGGTGCCCGAGTACGACCTGCTCGGCCATGTGCGCGAACGCAGCGGCGGCGCGCTGCCCGGCATCGCGCCCTCGAATACCTACCGCACGGAAGACGGGGCCTTCGTGGTGATCGCCGGCAACAGCGACCCGATCTTCCGGCGCCTGATGCAGGTGATCGGCCGCCCCGAGCTGGCCGAGGATCCCGCGCTCGCCCACAACGACGGGCGTGTCAGGCAGAACGCGATGCTCGATGCCGCGATCGGCGCCTGGACCTCGCACCATTCGATCGACGAGGTGCTGGCCGCGCTGGAGCGCGCCGAGGTGCCGGCCGGCCGGATCTATTCGGTGGCCGACATCGTCAGCGATCCTCACTACCAGGCGCGCGAGATGCTGATTCCGGCC
>JAYFRU010000142.1:0-7802 GCA_040946965.1 Burkholderia sp.
CAATCCGTTCGCATCGCCTGCAATCTATCACCACGTGGGCTACTCCGTCCTCATGCTCGATTTATGCAACAACGCCCGGAAAGGATTGACCCAGGAACAGGTTGCCGAAGCGATCAAGGTCGAACAGGAAACCATCTCCCGATTCGAACGGGGCGCGACGTTGCCCCCGCTCGGCAGGCTGCTGGACATCGCAAACCTCCTCGACGTGCCACTGGAAACATTGGTGCGGAGCGGATCACCTCGCATGATCGATCAAGCCACCGACATCGCAGCCCTGCTGGAAACGTTGAGCGAGGAAACCCGGGAGTGGGTCCAGACGTGGCTGACGCAACTGTGCCGAAAGTTGGCACCGAACCCGACATGAACACAGAGGACGGCAACATGACAGCTACATCTCGAGCTACACTTTGGCGCTACTACATCTGGGACCCGAAACCGTCCGGGGAACACGTGTAATCAGGGCTTCCAGCCGGGCGAGGGCCTACACTCCTACCTCCGCAACCAAGTTGGATAGATGATGGGTCACGGCACTTGAGGCTGGTGGCCCATTTTCTTTTTCGGCGCCCCTTCCGCTATCCTCGGCACTTCGTCCGTCGCAGCGACCGGCGGCCATGAGCGGCACCGAAGGCATCGCGCCGACACGCTTCGCGGCGCGCTCCGAGCGTTCGAGAATCCCCCGCCCGGTGATACACTCGCATCACCTTTTCGCTCCCCATCCCTATGAAATTCTGCTCAGTCTGCGGCCACGAAGTCATCTCGCGCATCCCTTCCGGCGACAATCGCGAACGCTTCGTCTGCGACCAATGCGGCACGATCCACTACCAGAATCCGCGCAACGTGGTCGGCACGGTGCCGGTGTGGGGCGATCAGGTGCTGCTGTGCCGGCGCGCGATCGAGCCGCGCCATGGCTATTGGACGCTGCCGGCGGGTTTCATGGAGATGGGCGAGACGACCTCCGAGGCCGCCACGCGCGAGACGCTGGAGGAAGCGGGCGCGCAGGTCGAGGTGCAGAACCTGTTCACCCTGCTGAACGTGCCGCATGTGCACCAGGTCCATCTGTTCTACCTGGCGCGCCTGACCGGCCCCGAATACGAGGCGGGCGAGGAGAGCCTGGAAGTGCGCCTGTTCGACGAGGCCGAGATTCCCTGGGACGACATCGCCTTCCCGACCGTCAGCCAGACCCTGCGCCTGTTCTTCGCCGACCGCACCGCCGGCAGCTTCGGAGTTCATACCGGCGACATCTTCCGCTCGCTGCGCAACGGCTGACGAGCGCCGCATGGTCCCCTGGCTCGCGGCCGACGATCCCTTCCCGAGCGTAGAAGACGCACTCGGCCTCGCCAGCGGCGCGCCGGGCCTGCTCGCCGCGAGCGCGGAGCTGCGGCCCGAGCGCGTGGCCGAGGCCTATCACTGCGGCATCTTCCCCTGGTATTCCGATGGGCAACCCGTGCTGTGGTGGAGCCCCGATCCGCGCATGATCCTGGCGCCGGCCGAGTTCCGCGTCTCCATCACGTTTCGCAAGACGCTGCGCCGCGTGCTGCGCGACGCGCGCTGGGAAATCCGCGTCGACCACGATTTCGTCGCCGTGATGCGCGCCTGCGCTCAGGCACCGCGCGACGGCCAGCGCGGCACCTGGATCACCGACGAGATCGTCGCCGCCTATACCGCGCTGCATCGCGACGGCCACGCCCACAGCATCGAGACCTGGCATGGCGGCGAACGCGTCGGCGGCCTCTATGGCGTGGCCTTCGGCACCATGTTCTTCGGCGAATCGATGTTCGCGAAGGCCAGCGATGCCTCGAAGATCGCGCTCGCCGGCCTGGTCTCGCACCTGCTCGCGAACCAGGTGACGATGATCGATTGCCAGCAGAACACCGCGCACCTCGCCTCGCTCGGCGGCCGCGAGATCGATCGTCGCGAATTCGTCGCGCATGTGCTCGCCAACGTCGACCGCGCGCCGATTCCCTGGCGGTTCGACAAGCAGGTGCTCGAGCGGCTGACCGGCCCCGCTGCCGGCGACTGAGCCCTCGCGGACAGCGCACGACGCGCGAGTTAAGTTCGCCCGCCTCGTCATCCTCATCCGTGCTTGGCCCACGCCCCCGGTTCGCACTGGCAGCCACCACGCGGCAGGTGCCGACGTCGCCCGGAACGCGTGCCGGGCCTGCTCGCCGCAATCGCGCCACAGCCCGCCCCGCCCCCTCCTCACGGCGGTATTTTTCATGTTACCTTTGTCGTCATCCGACCGGCCGGCGCCCGCCGAGGCCGGCACCATCTGACAAGACATCCGATGCCCACCCTGACGATTCGTCCCCCGTTCGCGCCGCGTCCCGCGTCGGCCGCCGCACGCGCGTCGCGCGTGGTGAGCCGCCACACCGGACCCGCCTGCGGGATCCGTTCGGGCCCGGCTCGGCACGCAACGCGGTCCGGCGATCTGCGTCGGGCCCGCTGACGCGAACCTCCGTCTCGAGAGCTGCCCATGACTCATCCCACCGAGTTGCCGCTTTCACCGCTTTCGGCCCTGCAGTTCTATGCAACGGTGCCCTATCCCTGCAGTTATCTCGATGGCCGCGTGGCCCGCTCGCAGGTCGCCACGCCCAGCCACCTGATCAATTCCGACATCTACACCGAACTCGTCAAGGCCGGCTTTCGCCGCTCGGGCGTGTTCACCTATCGCCCCTACTGCGACGGCTGCCGCGCCTGCATCCCGGTGCGCGTGTCGGTGGATGCCTTCGAGCCGAACCGCACCCAGCGCAAGATGTGGAGTCGGCATCGCGCCTTGGTGGCGACCGTCTCGCCGCTGCACTACGACGAGGAGCACTACGCGCTCTACATGCGCTACCAGTCGGCGCGGCACGCGGGCGGCGGCATGGATCGCGACAGCCGAGACCAGTACGAGCAGTTCCTGCTGCAGAGCCGGATCAATTCGCGGCTGGTCGAGTTCCGCGACGCGGAGCCCGGCGAGGCACGCGAGGGCCAGCCGGCCGGCACGCTGCACATGATCAGCATGATCGACATCCTCGGCGACGGGCTGTCCTCGGTCTATACCTTCTTCGAGCCCGACGACCCGCGCCGGAGCTACGGTACCTACAACATCCTCTGGCAGATCGAGCAGGCACGCAGCCTGCGCCTGCCCTACGTCTATCTCGGCTACTGGATCCGCGAAAGCCAGAAGATGGCCTACAAGGCGAACTTCCGCCCGCTCGAGGGCCTCGTCGACGGACGCTGGCGGCCGCTCGACCCGGCCACCGTGGACCTGCCTCCCGTCGACGCGGCGCTGGCCCGCGCGCCCTTGCCCGGCGGCATCGGCGGGCAGCGCTGAAGCGCTCGGGCTGGCCGAACGCGCGTCGCGTTCGGTTAAAATGCCGGGTTATCCATTTTCCGGCCCCGCCCCGGCCCCCTCGTCGTGTTCAGCTCCCTTTATCCGTTCGCCTGCGCGCCCCTGTTCAAGATGGACGCCGAAGATGCCCACCACCTGACGCTGCGCATGCTCGGCGCCGCCGGCCGCACCGGCCTCGCGGGCCTGCTCGCGCCGAGCGTGCCGGACGTGCCGCGCACCGTAATGGGCCTCACGTTCCGCAACCCGGTCGGGCTCGCGGCGGGACTCGACAAGGACGGCACCTGCATCGACGGCCTGGCCGCGCTCGGCTTCGGCTTCATCGAGGTGGGGACGGTCACGCCGCGCGCGCAGCCCGGCAATCCGCGCCCGCGCATCTTCCGCCTGCCCGAGGCGAACGCGGTGATCAACCGGATGGGCTTCAACAACCACGGCGTCGACCAGTTCGTGAAGAACGTGCAGGCGGCCCGCTACTGCGGCGTGCTGGGCCTGAACATCGGCAAGAACGCCGACACCCCGATCGAGCGCGCCGCCGAGGACTATCTCTACTGCCTCGAGCGCGTCTACCCGTTCGCGAGCTACGTGACGATCAACATCTCCTCGCCGAACACCAAGAACCTGCGCCAGCTGCAGGGCACCAACGAACTCGACGCGCTGCTCGCCGCGCTCAAGGACAAGCAGGCGCGCCTGGCCGACCTGCACGGCAAGCTGGTACCGCTCGCGCTGAAGATCGCCCCCGATCTCGACGACGAGCAGGTCAGGGAAATCGCCGCGCTGCTGCTGCGCCACCAGATCGAGGCGGTGATCGCCACCAACACCACGCTCTCGCGCAGCGCCGTGCAGGGCCTGCCGCACGCCGAGGAAACCGGCGGCCTGTCGGGCCGCCCGGTGTTCGAGGCCTCCAACGAGGTGATCCGCAAGCTGCACGCCGAGCTCGGCGCGGCGGTGCCGATCATTGGGGTTGGCGGCATCTTTTCGGGCGAGGACGCCCGTGCGAAACTCGCCGCCGGTGCCGCCCTGGTGCAGCTCTACACCGGCTTCATTTGGCGCGGCCCGCCGCTGGTAGCCGATTGCGTGAAGGCGATCGCGCGCGGCTGAAACCAGTTATATAGAAATAGATAAACGTTAGTTAGACATCGATTGCCTCATCGCTATGATGCATGCTTGTCGTCAACGCCCGCTGCGGGCATTACAGGGTAAAGAATGAAGATTGTGTCGCTGAAGAAGCTCCTGACCGCCGCCCTGATCGGCGCCTCGTTCGTCGCCGCCACCTCCCACGCGGCCGATCTGCTCGACGAAGCCAAGCAGCGCGGCACGCTGCTCATCGGCCTGGAAGGCACCTTCCCGCCGTTCAACTCGAAGGCGCCGTCGGACGAGCTGGTCGGCTACGACGTCGACATCGCCAAGGCTGTGGCCGCCAAGCTCGGTCTCAAGCCGGAATTCGTCACCTCCGAATGGAGCGCCATCATCGCCGGCCTGCAGGCGGGCAAGTTCGACGTGATCGTGAACCAGGTGGGCGTCACGGACAAGCGCAAGGAAGTGCTGGACTTCTCGCCGGCCTACACCTACTCGGCCGCGCAGCTGATCCAGCGCAAGGACGACACGCGCAACTTCAAGTCGCTCGATGAACTGAAGGGCAAGAAGCTCGGCGTCGGCCTCGGCACCAACTACATGGACATGGCCAAGTCGGTGCCGGGCATCGACGTCAAGACCTACCCGGGCGCGCCCGAGTACCTGCGCGACCTGGCCGCCGGCCGCCTGGACGCGGCGCTCAACGACCGCCTGATGCTGGCCTACCTGCTGAAGAACTCGCAGTTGCCGCTGCGCACCGGCGCGACGCTGGAAGCCGGCCAGCCCTCGGCGATCCCGTTCAAGAAGGGCAATCCGAAGTTCGCCAAGGCGATCGACGACGCGATGACCCAGCTCGAAGCCGACGGCACCTTCACGAAGATCTCGGACAAGTGGTTCGGCATCGACGTCTCGAAGCCGCTCAAGTAAGTCGGGTCGCGTGATGACGAAGGGCGGCATCGTTACCGATGCCGCCCTTCGTTTTGTTTCCCCTCGGTTTATGATGGCGCTTTTCGCGCCCGCCCCCGCCCCACATGTCGATCCCATCCCTGCTCGTCGATTCGCGGCCCGTGCTTGCGCAGGGCGCGGTCCTGACCGTCAAGTTCGCCCTCCTGTCGATGGTGTTCGGCCTGATCCTCGCCGTGGTGCTGGCGCTGATGGGCATCGCGCGCAACCGCGTGCTGAACGCGATCGCGCGCGTCTACGTTAGCCTGATGCGCGGCACCCCGCTGCTGGTGCAGATCTTCGTGATCTACTACGGCCTGCCGAGCCTGGGCATCTCGCTCGATCCGACGCCGGCCGGCGTGATCGCGCTGTCGGCCAATGTCGCGGCCTACATGTCCGAAAGCATGCGCGGCGCGATCCTCGGCATCGAGAGCGGCCAGTGGCTCGCCTCGTACAGCCTGGGCCTGTCCTGGGGGCAGACGCTGCGCTACGTGATCGGCCCGCAGGCCCTGCGCATCGCCGTGCCGAGCCTGTCGAACAGCCTGATCAGCCTGATCAAGGACACCTCGCTGGTGTCGGTGATCACCGTGACCGAGCTGCTGCGCAGCGCCCAGGAAATCATTGCCTCGACCTACCAGCCGCTGCCGCTCTACCTGGCCGCTGCCGCCGTCTACTGGGTGCTCTGCCAGGTGCTCGAATGGGTGCAACGCTGGTGGGAACGCCGGCTCGCCCTGCCGACGCGCCACTGAAAACGCGGGGCGAGCCAGGCATCGCCGGCTCGCTCACGCCCCCGCTCAAGCCGCGCCGGCCCCCCCGTCGGCTGCGGAGCGCACGCCGAGCGCCGCGCGCGCGGCCAACGCATAGGCGGCATGGCTGTCGTTGTGGGTGGCGATGTAGATCGCGTCGAGATCGGACGCGCAGAGGGCGTTGAAACTCGCCACCGGCGAACCGCCCAGGTCGGTGCAGAAACCGGCGGCCGCCTCGGCGCGGCGCGCCCAGACATGCGTGAGCGTGGCGCCCACCACGTGCTGCAGCGATTGCGCGAAGCGGCGCGCGATCGCGCCGGCGCCGACGATGCCGAAACGGATCGTGCGATTCGCGTGGTTAGCGTGGTTCTCGTCGTTCGATGAGGGAGAGGAAAGACTCATGGGAATCGGGAAGGAACGGCACTGACACGCCGGCCATGCCGGCGGCGAGCCGTCATGATAACGGGCCGCCGCCGCCTTGCACGACGGCCCGCCTCCCCCCGCTCCGGTTCAGCCGTGCGCGCGCGCCTCGGTGGTCATGTCGATCAGCTCGCGCGAGGCGGCTTCCGCCGCGCGCGCGTCGCGCTGCTCGATCGCGCTGACGATGCGCCCGTGCAGTTCCAGCAGGCGATCGTGCGCGCCCTCGTGGGCCACCACCTGCTGGCGCACCAGCCGCAAGGCACCGACGATGATCGCGCTCATCTGCTGGTAGAACTGGTTGCTGCTGGCGTGGACGATGCGGGCATGCAGCCGCTCGTCGGCCTCGTCGTAGCCGGCCTCGCCCGCCTGCAGCGAGCGGAAGGCCTCGAAGGCCTCGCGGATGCCGGCGATCTCGGCCGCGTTGGCGCGTTCGGCCGCCTGGCCGGCCGCGCGCGGTTCGATCAGCATGCGGAACTCGAGCACGTCGCGCATGAATTGTGGATCCGGCTTGGCGCGAAAGCGCCAGTCCACCACGTCCTCGTCGATCATGCGCCAGTCGCGCATCGGCCGCACCCGCGTGCCGACCTTGGGCCGCACGTCGAGCATGTCGCGCGCGAGCAGCATCGAGAGCGCTTCCCGCATCACCGTGCGGCTGACGTCGAAATCCTTCGACAGCACGTCCTGTGGCGGCAGGATCCCGCCGTACTTGTCCTCCACTATCCCTGCCACGAGCCCGTCCATGACCTTGCTGACGAGGGACCTTTCTTTGTCTTTTGGCTGTTCCATACGAGACCTCCCCGTT
The DNA here is from genome assembly GCA_040946965.1 of Burkholderia sp. Lineage (GTDB taxonomy): Bacteria > Pseudomonadota > Gammaproteobacteria > Burkholderiales > Burkholderiaceae > Burkholderia. Next base: position 7,313 of record JAYFRU010000142.1, read on the forward strand.
ACGACGTATCTGTGTTGGCGTGCTGCCCCCGCAGTCCGGCCCGGCCCCATTTACTCTCTCGATCAGAAACTGCTCGCGAATCCGATTGTTCTTATGTTCGATACGTTGCTGAGTTCGCGATCACAACGCTATCTGGTAAACACCTGACAGGGTAATCCCTCTTACGATTTCGATTAGACATCCTATAGCAAAAAAAGCCCGACAGGCCTGGAAAAGACCGTCGGGCGATTTATCAGGATCGCAAAACGTTTGCGGGTTTCAAGACGCTGGCGATTCGTTGTTTTGTGGAATCGCGCCGCGCCACGAAGTTTTTTTAAATCCCTGTTTAAGTGTTCACGAAAAACTGGTTTGAAATTTGGTTCCATAGCCAGCCAGTAGATCGGCCAGTTCAGCGTCGATGGTTTCCTTGGCCCAGGCGTTGTTGCATAAATCCGATTTGGCGCGGTGACGTTTACGCGCAACGGTCGCAGCGAGGCCTCTGTTAACAATT
>JAYFRU010000143.1:0-7788 GCA_040946965.1 Burkholderia sp.
TCCGCAAGTGTGGGTTGCGGACGCAATCGTGGATCGATTCAGCCGCACCGGATAGGTGCGGAGGATTTCGCGCTTACGATGAAGCTGACGTCGGTCATGCCGAGGAAGCCGAGGAAAGTCTTCAGGCACGGCGTCTGCGTGTCGTTCGGCGTGCCGAGGTACTTGCCGCCACGGGCCGAGACCACATACACCTTCTTGCCCGTGACCAGGCCTTCCGGGCCGTTCGCGGTGTAGCGGAAGGTCACGCCGGCGCGGGCGATCCAGTCGAAATAGGTCTTCAGCTGCGAGGAGATGCCGAAGTTGTAGAGTGGCGCGGCAATCACCACGATGTCGGCTGCCTGCAGTTCGGCCACCAGCTCGTCGCTCGTCGCGACGATCGCGTTCTGCTCGGCGTTGCGCTGTTCGGCCGGCGTGAAGAAGGCGCCGAGCACCGAATCGTCGAGATGCGGCTGCCCGTTCGCGAGCAGGTTGCGCACCACTACCTTGGCGCCCGGGTTGGCCTGGGCCAGCTTGGCGGTCAGTTCGTCGGACAGTTGGGTCGAGCGGGCGCCTTGCGAGCGGGCGGCGGAATTGATTTGCAGGATGGTCGTCATGTCGAGCTCCGTTGGGTTTGCGCTGGAAGCAGCGCGAGTGGGGCCCATTGTGCGGATCCCTCTCGACATGAAAAAGCGGGTCGCCGGCGACGGATCGTTGCAACAGCGGGACAATCCGCCGCCATCCGTCGCCCGATCTTCCGTGTTACAGCCCCAGCCAGGCGTTCTGCCAGACACGCCGCGCGGCCGGCTTGTTGGCCGCCGCCAGCTTGTAGCGCACCACGTCGGGCGCATCGAGCCGGAGCGTGGTGGTGCGCAACTCGTCGCGCCGGAAGGCATGGGATTCGACTCTGTCACCCGACCGGTAGCGCGCCAACAGACCTTCCAGGTTGCCGCCCGTCACGCGCAGGCCGTCCAGCGCGACCAGCACGTCGCCGGCCGACAGCCCGGCGCGATGCGCGGCGCCGCCCTCGTGCACCACCGCCAGCGCGCAGTCCCCGCCGCCGCGCACGCGCGCGCCGATCGAGGGCTTCGCGCCGGGGGCTGCCTCGGGCGAGAGCGTCACGCCGAAAGGCTCGAACAGCTCGGCCAGCGGCAGGTCGCGGGTGCCCGAGACGGCGTCGTCGAACAAGCGGCCCAGATCGACGCCGGTCGCCTCGACGATCAGCGCGGCCACTTCGCCCTCGGCCACGCCCCTCGGCTGGCCTTGATAGAAATCCCGGCCGTAGCGCGTCCAGAGCAGGCGCATCAGGTCGTCGAGCGACTTGCGATTGCGCGTCGCGCCGCGAATCGCCAGATCGAAGGCCAGCGCCACCAACGAGCCCTTGGTGTAGTAGCTGACGATCGCATTCGAGGCGTTCTCGTCCTGGCGGTAGTACTTGACCCAGGCGTCGAACGAGCTTTCCGCCACGCTCTGCTTGTTGCGCCCCGCGCCGCGCCGCACGCCGCCGACCGTGCGACCCAGCGCGGCCAGGTATTCCTCGCGGCTCATCAGGCCGCTGCGCACCAGCATCAGGTCGTCGTAGTAGGAGGTGAAGCCCTCGAACAACCACAGCAACGAGGTGTAGTTCTCCTGCTTGAGGTCATAGGGGACAAAGGCGGCCGGCTTGATCCGCTTGACGTTCCAGGTGTGGAAATACTCGTGGCTGCACAGGCCCAGGTAGGTGCGGTAGCCCTCGTTGGTTTCCGGGCGGCCCTTCACCGGCAGGTCGGTGCGGTTACAGATCAGCGCCGTCGAGGCGCGATGCTCGAGGCCGCCGTAACCGTCGCTGACGGCCTGCGTCATGAATACATAGCGCGCCATCGGTGCCTTCTTCGTGCGCGGCTCGAACAGCGCGATCTGCGCCTCGCAGACGCGCTTCAGGTCGGCGCACAGACGCTCCATGTCGAGTCGCGCGACGCGGCCCGCGATCACCACGTCGTGCGGCACGCCATGCGCGTCGAAGCTCGCCAGCGCGAATTCGCCGAGCGTGACGGGATGGTCTATCAGTTCGTCGTAGTTGTCGGCCTCGTAGTCGCCGAAGCCGTAGCGCCGCGTGCCGCGCGCCTCGCGCAGGGCCGTCGCCACGCGCCAGCGGCGCGCCGTCTCGCCCTCGGGCTTGCCGATCGCCACCACGCACGGCGCCGCCTGCTGCCCCTCGACGGCCACGAATACGCTGGTGCCGTTGAAGAAGCCGCCGGTATCGTCGAGATGCGCGGCACGCACCGACAGGTCCCAGGCATAGACCTCGTAGCGCAGCGTCAGCGGCCCCTCGACCGGCGCGGCCTGCCAGCTGTGCTTGTCAGCCTTGGCGATGCGGACCTTGCGGCCGGCCTCGTTGAAGGCGCGCAGCGTGACGATGTTGCGCGAGAATTCCCGCACCATGTAGCTGCCCGGGATCCACACCGGCAGCATGAAGCGCTGGCCGACCGAGTCCGGCTCAGCAACGCTCAGCGTGACTTCGAACAGGTGGGCGGCGGGGTCCTTGGGGACGATGGAATAGCGGATCGGGGTCATCGGAGGCATCGGCAAAGGTTGGCGAAACAGGCCGGCAACAAACGGCTCGAGAAGCGGGCGCCAGAAGCGCTTCGAGATGCGAAAAAGGCGCCAGACGGATGCTGGCGCCTCTTGCTGGTTCGAGCGTTCAGGCCCGGCGCGTTACTTGACGGCGGCGAGTGCGCTGTTGAGCTGGTCGGCGGACACCGCGCCCGGCAGGCGCGTGCCGTCCGCCAGGATGATGGTGGGCGTGCCCGTCACGTTCAGGCTGCGGCCCAGCGCCAGGTTCTTGTCGAGCGCCGAGGTATCGCAGTTGCCGGCGCCGCTCGGCGGCTGATGGTCGACCATCCAGTTCTCCCAGCTCTTGGCGCGATCCGTGGTGCACCAGATCGCCTTCGACTTGACCGTCGAGTCGGGCGTCAGCACCGGGTAGAGGAAGGTATAGACGGTGATGTTGTCCATCGACTGCAGCGTCGATTCGAAGCGCTTGCAGTAGGGGCAGTTCGGATCCGAGAACACCGCGATCTTGCGCGCGCCGTTGCCCTTCACGTACTTGATCGCGTTGTTGAGCGGCAGGCTGGCGAAATCGACCTTGTTGATCTCGGCCATGCGCGCCTCGGTCAGGTTCTTGCGCGTCTTGGTGTCGACCAGGTCGCCGAGCAGGACGTAATCGCCGGCTGCGTCGCTGTAGACGATTTGCGACCCGAGATTCACTTCGTAGAGGCCGGGGATCGGCGACTTCTCGATGCTCTTGACGGTCGCGTCGCCCAGGTGCGCCTGCAGCGTGGTCTTCAGCTTGTCGGTAGCCTGGTCAGCCTGCGCGGTGCATCCCAGCGTGGCGGCGGCGGTCGCCAGCACGAGCGTGGCGATGCGGACTGTGGTTTTCATTCACTCTTCCTTGGGGGTCTGTCGGAGCATGTCCGTTAGTGTACGACGGAGGGCGAACCCTGTCCGACCGGCCGGTGTCGGATTGGTTCGTCTCGAAATCAGGATCGGAATCGGATCGCCGCGCCGGTCATGGCTGCGCACCGGCGCCGCCGAGCAGACCGACGACGCTCAACCGAGCGCCGAGGCGACCAGCCAGCGCTTGACGAAGGGCTGCGCGCCGACCAGTGCCATGCCGGTATTGCGGGTCACGCGCGCCAGCGCGCCGGGCAGCGCAAACAGCCGCTGCAGGCCGTCGGTAGCCGCCATCAGCGCGCGGATGTCCTCGCGGCGCGCGCGCTCGTAGCGGCGCAGCAGCACCGTATCGCCGAGATCGCGAAAGGCCTCGCGCGAGGCGATCGCATCGGCCAGCGCAGCGACGTCGCGCAGCCCGAGGTTCATGCCCTGCCCGGCCAGCGGGTGGATCAGGTGGGCGGCATCGCCGACCAGGGCCACCCGCGGCGCGATCAGCCGGTCGACGGTCTGCAGCGCCAGCGGGAAACCCTGGGCAGGCGTGACGCAGTCGAGCGCGCCGAGCTGGCGGTGCGTGACGCGCTCGACCTCGGCGGCCAGTTGTGCCGGATCGAGCGCCAACAGTTCGTCGGCATGCGCCGTGTGTGCCGACCAGACCAGCGAGACGTGGCCGTCGGGCAGCGGCAACAGGGCGATGATCTCGCCGTCGCGGAACCACTGCCAGGCGGTTTCGCGGTGCGGCTCGGCGGCCTTGAAATTGGCGACCACGCCGGTCTGGCGATAGTCGCGCCGCTTGATGCCGGCGCCCATCTGCGAACGCACCCAGGAATGCGCGCCGTCGGCGCCCACCATCAGGTCGGCCGAGATCACCTTGCCGTTCGCGAGCGACAGCGTGGCGCGCTCGGGCGTGATGTCGAGCCCTTGGGCGCGCGTGTCGATCCAGCTCAGATTCGGCTGGAAGCGCAGCGCCGCATCCAGCGCGCGCTCGACCAGCGAGGATTCGCCGATCCAGGCCAGTTGCGGCACCGCCGCCTGGAAGGCCGAAAAATGCAGCTCCGCCTGGGCGTCGCCGTAGACGCGCATGTCGTAGACGGGCGCGAGCCGCGTGTGCTCGAGCGCCTGCCAGACGCGCAGGCGTTCGAGCAGGGCCTGGGAGCTGGCCGACAGCGCGTAGACGCGCGCGTCGAACGCCGTGTCGGCCGCACGCGGTGCGGCGGGCGGCGCGAGCAGCGCCGTCTTGAGGCCGGCCTGGGTCATGGCGAGCGCCGCAGTCTTGCCGACAAGGCCGCCGCCGACCACGGCGACGTCGAAGGTCTGAGGATGGGCAGTCATGGCGCGCATTATAGCCGTGGGGCCGGTTTCGCCACCTGGCGCGGGCTTGCGGAAGATCAGCGCAAACCGGGATCCGGCGACGGTCTCCAGCGGTTCGTCCAGGTAGCCAGACGAGCACGCCGGACAACACGACGAAGCGTGGCGTGACGGCGGCGAAAACTGTCGCGCCGGGCCGACACGGACAAACCCTGCCCGCCATCGTTGCCCGCATTCCGCAGCCGTTGCCGGCGCGCTCGATCGCCTGCTCGTTGCCCTCTCCGGGCGCCACGCCAACCGTCGCGCTTGGCTGCGCATCCACCGCGCCGGGCATCCCGGCCTCGGCCTTTTCCCTCCTCTTGACAGCGCCTCCGATCCGAACCCATTTCATCCGTAACCGCCCCCACGACCGCCCCGTGAGGCACGACCTGCAAGCATTACAGCCCACACGTTTCCTTACAAACGCACACCGCTTGTCATGCCCCGCGCCGCTACAGTCGGCTCCATTGATGAAACAAACGGAGATCCCGTCATGAAGCTCAAACGTATCGCCCTGCTCGCCTCGCTCGCCGTGCTGCTCGGTTCCACCCTCGGCGGCTGCATCGTGGTGCCCGACGGCGGCTACCATCACCACGACTACTACCGTTACTGATCCTGGTTCACGCGAGTTCGGGCGAGTCCCGGCTTGCGTGAAATCGTCCATGGCATGCTATTGTTGATTCGTCGGCCCCGCGTATCACCGGTGACGGAAAGCGACTCTCAACCCCATCTCGAGCATGGCCATGAGCGACGTACACCCCAACCTCACCCAACACGACCGCGTCGAGTTGCTGTGCTGGCTCACCGTCGGAAATCTCGGCGCGTCCTATCTGAACGAATCGTGGCCAGCGGCATCCTTCCAGGTGCAGGCCGCGCACAAGTGGCTCGACCGCCACCTGCGCGAGGCCGACTGGCTCTGCATCGCCAAGCTCGCCGCTATCGCGCTCGACATCGCCAGGAAGCATGGCGACTTCGTCGAGACAGCCTGGGCGCGCGACGCGGTCGAGGAAATCATCGATACCGAGGAGCTCGACATGCAGTCACGGCTCGTCGCACTGGTGATGGAAGACTGTCGAGCGGCGCTGGCCGACCGGCGCGTCGCCGACTGAAGGCGGCGGGCCCGCCTGGAGCGACGGATTGCCGGGGTGGCGACGCCCCGGCCGGCTTGTCGCCGGCGCGGCCCGGCGACGCTGAGGTCTGCGGCTTCCGCCGTCCTCCCGCCCTCACCCTTCGCTTGCCCGCGCATTGTCGGCGGTGCGCCGCGCTCGCCGCACCGCCGTTTCCGTCCCGCGCCGGCCCTGTCGTCCCGCCCGCTTGAAATCCCTCGATCCGAACGCGATACAATTGCGTCTTTCGCGGGCAGCATCCGCGCGAAACCGCCGGCCCCAGCGCCCGGCCGCGCCGCCTGCCGCCCCGCCCCGGTTCCGTCTTGCGCGGCCGATCGGCCCGAACCCGCCGGGCGCGCCCCGCGCAAGCGCACAACATCTGAATCTGATCCAGAAAGGTTTCTCATGAGCCTCAAATGCGGCATCGTCGGCCTGCCCAACGTCGGCAAGTCCACCCTGTTCAATGCGCTGACCAAGGCCGGCATCGCCGCCGAGAACTACCCGTTCTGCACCATCGAGCCGAACGTCGGCATCGTCGAGGTGCCGAATGCGCGCCTGAAGGCGATCTCGGCGATCGTCAATCCCGAGCGGATCGTGCCGGCGGTGGTCGAGTTCGTCGACACCGCGGGCCTGGTGGCCGGCGCCAGCAAGGGCGAGGGCCTCGGCAACCAGTTCCTCGCCAACATCCGCGCAACCGATGCGATCACCCACGTGGTGCGCTGCTTCGAGGACGAGAACGTGATCCACGTGGCCGGCCGCGTGAACCCGCTCGACGACATCGAGGTGATCAACACCGAGCTGGCGCTGGCCGACCTCGGCACCGTCGAGAAGGCGCTCACGCGCTACTCGAAGGCCGCCAAGTCGGACAACGACAAGGAAGCGGTCAAGCTGGCCGCCGCGCTCGAGAAGGTGCGCGCCCACCTCGACCAGGGCAAGGCCGTGCGTGGCCTCGACCTGTCCGAGGACGAGCACGCGATCCTCAAGCCGTTCTGCCTGATCACCGCCAAGCCCGCCATGTACGTGGCCAACGTCAAGGACGACGGCTTCGAGAACAATCCGCACCTGGACGCCGTGCGCCAGTATGCCGAGGCCGAGAAGTCGCCGGTGGTGGCGGTGTGCGCCGCGATCGAAGCCGAGATCGCCGATCTCGACGATGCCGACAAGGAAGCCTTCCTGGCCGACATGGGCATGGACGAGCCGGGCCTGGACCGCGTGATCCGCGCCGGCTTCAAGTTGCTCGGCCTGCAGACCTATTTCACGGCCGGCGTGAAGGAAGTGCGCGCCTGGACCATCCATATCGGCGACACCGCCCCGCAGGCCGCCGGCGTGATCCACACCGATTTCGAGCGCGGTTTCATCCGCGCGCAGACCATCGGTTACGAGGACTACATCACCTACAAGGGCGAGCAGGGCGCGAAGGAAGCCGGCAAGATGCGCGCCGAAGGCAAGGAATACGTGGTGCACGACGGCGACGTGATGAACTTCCTGTTCAACGTCTGACGCATGCGCCGAGCTGGGCTGCAATCCGGCTCAGACATGGGAAAGCCCGCCGATGGCGGGCTTTTTGTTATCGAACAGGATTCAAGAGCCAGTCAAGGCTTGCCGATAACTTCTATCGACGGCCGATCCGATATGGCTTAACCGAAGTTTTTCAAGGAGAACGGCCGTGAACGACCAGAACGAACGCGACAGCCTGCTGACGGCGCGCGACATCCTTCGCGAATTCGTCGCCGAGCGCGGCTGACTCCAATTCCACACGCCGAAAAACCTCGCCACGGCCTTGAGCGTCGAGGCGAGCGAATTGCTCGAGCCGTTCCAGTGGCTGAGTACCGGCGAGGCCGCCGAGCTCGGTGGTAAGCGATCAGCGAACCCGCCCCTTGCGCCTCGGCGGCTGATCGGCTAGCGCTTACGCCTGCGGCTTGCGGACGGG
>JAYFRU010000144.1:0-7733 GCA_040946965.1 Burkholderia sp.
CGTACGGGCTGCGCGACGAAGAGTAGCTGCGCTTGAAGATCCTCACTTGCATGCTGCCTCGAATCTGAAAAATAGCGCGTTTCCCCATCACACTTTTCCGCGAAGACCCCTGATTCAGATGCAGCGCCTCGCGCGCTGTTTTTCTTACCTGTTTGTTTTTCATCCCGTCCGCAGCCATGCACGACAAAATCCTGATCCTCGACTTCGGTTCGCAAGTCACCCAACTGATCGCACGGCGCGTTCGCGAAGCCCACGTCTACTGCGAAATCCATCCGAACGACGTCACCGACGAATTCGTCCGCTCCTTCGCGCCGAAGGCCGTGATCCTGTCCGGCAGCCATGCCAGCACCTACGAGGATCACCAGCTGCGCGCGCCGCAGGCGGTCTGGGATCTCGGCGTGCCGGTGCTCGGCATCTGTTACGGGATGCAGACCATGGCGGTCCAGCTCGGCGGCAAGGTCGAGTGGAGCGATCATCGCGAATTCGGTTACGCGGAAGTGCGCGCGCACGGCCATACGCGCTTGCTGAACGGCATCGAGGACTTCGCCACGGCCGAAGGCCACGGCATGCTGAAGGTCTGGATGAGCCACGGCGACAAGGTGGGCGAGCTGCCGCCGGGCTTCAAGCTGATGGCCTCGACGCCGAGCTGCCCGATCGCGGCGATGGCAGACGAGGAGCGCGGTTACTACGCCGTGCAGTTCCACCCGGAAGTCACACACACCGTGAAGGGCCGCCAGATCCTGGAGCGCTTCGTGCTCGAGATCGTCGGCGCGAAGCCCGACTGGGTGATGGGCGACCACATTGAGGAAGCCGTTGCGCTGATCCGCGAGCAGGTGGGCGACGAGGAAGTGATCCTCGGCCTGTCGGGCGGCGTCGATTCGAGCGTGGCCGTGGCCCTGAGCCATCGCGCGATCGGCGATCAGCTGACCTGCGTGTTCGTCGATCATGGCCTGCTGCGCCTGAACGAAGGGCAGATGGTGCTCGACATGTTCCAGGGGCGCCTGCATGCGAAGGTGGTGCACGTCGATGCCTCGGAGCAGTTCCTCGGCCACCTGGCCGGTGTGACCGATCCGGAGGCGAAGCGCAAGATCATCGGCCGCGAGTTCGTCGAGGTGTTCCAGGCCGAGGCCAAGAAGCTGTCGAATGCGAAGTGGCTGGCGCAGGGCACGATCTATCCGGACGTGATCGAATCGGGCGGCGCGAAGACCAAGAAGGCGACCACCATCAAGAGCCACCACAACGTGGGTGGCCTGCCGGAGACGCTGGGGCTGAAGCTGCTCGAACCGCTGCGCGACCTGTTCAAGGACGAAGTGCGCGAGCTGGGCGTGGCGCTGGGGCTGCCGCCGGAGATGGTCTATCGCCATCCGTTCCCGGGCCCGGGCCTGGGTGTGCGGATCCTGGGCGAGGTGAAGCGCGAATACGCTGAACTGCTGCGTCGTGCCGATGCGATCTTCATCGAGGAACTGCGTTCGACGATCGCCACCGAGCAGGATGTGGCGGCGGGGATCTGCAACGCTTCGCAGGTGGGCAAGTCCTGGTATGACCTCACGAGCCAGGCGTTCGCGGTGTTCCTGCCGGTGAAGTCGGTGGGGGTGATGGGTGATGGCCGTACCTATGACTACGTGACGGCGCTGCGCGCGGTGCAGACCACCGACTTCATGACGGCGCATTGGGCGCATCTGCCTTATGCGCTGCTCGGGCGCGCTTCGAATCGCATCATCAATGAAGTGCGCGGGATCAATCGCGTGGTGTATGACGTGTCGGGGAAGCCGCCGGCGACGATCGAGTGGGAGTGATCCTGCGTCAGGCACGACCTGACGCCAAGTAGCCCGAATGACGCAAAAAGCCCGTGATTTCACGGGCTTTTTGTTTTTTGTCGACATCGCCTGTTGCATCGACTTGCCACGGAAAAAGGATCCGCATGATCCCCGCCCGTCATGTCGTTTTTTGAGGGTTATAAGTCCTTTGAGTCATCTTCCATGGATTCCATAATCTGCTCACGAAATCAGGCCGAAACCGACGCCCTCACGCGCCGGACTTCAGCCCGATCCATTGCGAAGCAGACCGAGGAACACGAAGATGAGACTCAGCAACAAGACGGCCTTGATCACCGGCGGCACGAGCGGCATTGGTCTCGCGACCGCCAGGCTCTTCATTGCGGAAGGCGCCCGAGTGGCGGTGACGGGGCGCGACGAGACCGTATTCGAACGGGTGCAGGCCGAGCTTGGCGAGAATGCTCTGGTTCTCAAGGGCGATGTGCGCTCGATCGATGACATGCGAGCGATCGCCGCCGAGATTCAGGAAAAATTCGGCGGCCTGGATATCGTGTTCGCCAACGCGGGCTGGGCCTTCCCGTCCGCAATCGGCGACATCGGCGCAGCGCTCTATGACGAGATCATGGACATCAACGTCAAGGGCGTGGTGTTCACGCTTCAAGCCGCGCTGCCTCATTTGCGCGATCACTCCTCAGTCATCCTCAATACCTCCTTCGTCGCGCAAACCGGCAAGCACGGCATCTCGCTGACCGCCGCGGCGAAGGCCGCGGTGCGATCGTTGGCGCGCAGCTGGTCCTACGAGTTTCTCGACCGCAAGATCCGCTTCAACGCGATCGCGCCCGGCGCGATCGACACACCGCTGATCGGCAAGTGGGGCAGGTCGGACCAGTGGGTGCGCGACCGCAAGGCCGAATTCGCTCAGGCCATTCCCGTCGGCCATCTGGGCCAGGCCGAGGACATCGCCCACGCGGCGCTCTACCTCGCCAGCGACGAGTCCTCATACGTTGTCGGCGCCGAGCTGGTGGTCGATGGCGGCGCCTCGCAGCTCTGAGTTCCGGCGTCGCCATTCCAATCTTCGTCAAACGCCCGCCAGGCGGTTCGCCTTGGCGGTGCTTCAATCCGGCCCAGGCAGGCTGCGCTCGCAATGGAGCCAATGGGGCCGCAGTACCAGGAGAAATGATCTTGACCGACCAAAGCAAGCACGACGTCGCAGACAAAAAACTCGATCGGGCAGGCCATGCCCGGCGCGACCTCCTCAGGTTCGGAGGTGCCGCCACGCTCGGCGCCGTCCTGGGCGGCGGTGTCCTGCTCGGCCACGCCAGCCCGGTTCTCGCGCAGGCAGCGAGCCAGGGCGAACTCGCCCCGAACGATCCGCTCAATATCCTGATCGTGAACTACGACGGCGGGACGCTGCTCGATTTCGCGGGCCCCAGCGAGATTTTCCATCGGCTGCCGAATACGAACGTCCGCTATGCGAGCCTGGATGGGGGCAATGTGACGCTCGAATTCGGAGTCGTGTATGGCAAGACCGAACGACTCGCCGATATCGAAAGCACGGATCTGATCCTGGTGCCCGGCGGGTCCGATCTGTCGGTACCGATGCGCCCGGAGTACCAAGCTCAGATCCGGCGTCTGGCCGAGAGCGCCAAGCATGTGACCTCGGTCTGCAACGGCTCGCTGGTGCTCGCCGCCACCGGCATTCTCGAGGGCAAGCGCAGCGCCTGCCACTGGGCCTTCGTCAACAAGCTCGCCGAATACGGTGCCATTCCCGTGCCGGATCGCTTCGTGGAAGACGAGCATGGCCGCTTCATGAGCGGTGGCGGCGTGACGGCGGGCATCGATTTCGCGCTGCGCGTTGCCGAGAAACTGCGCGGCCGCCAGGCAGCCGAATTCACGCAGCTCGTCATCGAATACGATCCCGCGCCGCCGTTCCATTCCGGCCATCCCAGGGACGCGCGGCCGGAAGTGGTCGCGATGGTCGACAAGAGGCTGCCGGGCGCATCCAGGGGACTCGCGCGAATTCCGGGCGTTCGCTGAGCTGCCGGCAGGCAAGCTAGCTGAACCTCGCGGCTGGATTCGAGAAATCGCAGCCGACCTTGCCTGCCGTATTCGCGCGATTCGGCGCGCCGTCTTCCTCAATCCCAAGCTTGTTCGGAAATCACTCAATGCAACCGATTCGTTTTTTCGCCGCCATCCTGGCGGCCTGTCTTCCCGTTCTCGCGTTTGCCTCGCCGGCAACCGCCGGTAGCCCGCAGCCTCGAACCGAAGCGGCCATCAAGGCCGAGAACGCCCGTTGGGCGGACGCGTTCGCGCGAGGCGATTACGAGGCGATCGGCAAACTCTATACGAGCGACGGCACGCTCTTGCCGCCGGGCGGCAACAAGGTCAGGGGCGGCGGCGCGATCACCGACTACTTCAACAAGGCTTATGCCGGAACGCAGCCGGGCACCGTGTCGTTCAGCAACTACGAGTTTTACGGCGACGAGCGGGCCGTGACCGAGGTGTCGGATGCGGAGGTTCGCGATCACGAGGGAAAACTCAAGATCCGCGCCAAGCAGATCCTCGTCTTCCTGAAGCAGGGCGGTGCCTGGAAACTGCATCGCGACATGTGGAACGACTACCCGCGCTGAACAACGGGTCTTGCTGACGGGGGCGATCACGCGGCACGCGGATTGCCTCCGGATCAGCGCTTGCCGAGCAATCTGCTCGCGCGCCGGATCGATTGCGGAGGATGCCCATGCAGTTTGACGAAGGCCCTGCGCATGCGCTCCGGATCGGTGAAGCCCACCGCCATGGCGATCTGTTCGATCGGTTCGCTGCCATCCTGCAAGCGCAATCGTGCGGCTTCCACTCTCAGGCGCTCCACCGCCTTGGCGGGCGTCTCACCCGTCTCCCGACGGAAGGCCCGTGCGAATTGTCGAGGACTCAAGCTTGCCGCGTGCGCGAGCCGCTCGACCGGTAAGGCTTCCGCCAAATGCTCGCGGGCGAAGTTCAGGGCGATGCGGATGCGATCCGATTCCGGCTCCATCTGCGACATGGCGGAGAACTGCGACTGCCCGCCCGGCCGACGATACGGCACCACCAGCAGCCTGGAGACGGTGCGCGCGACGTCCGCGCCCATGTCCTGCTCGATCATGGCCAGCGCCAGGTCGATGCCGGAAGCGATGCCGGCCGAGGTCCAGATGCGCCCATCGGCGATATAGATGCTGTCGCTCTCGACCCGGATGCGAGGGAAGCGGGATTGCAGGTGGGCGGCATACCGCCAGTGCGTGGTCGCCCTCAGTTCGTTCAGCAAATCGGTTTCCGCCAGCAGGAACGCGCCGGTGCACACGCTGGCCACCCGCGAGGCCCTGGCACTCAATTTCCGGGCGGCGGCGATGTTTTCCGCTTCCTCCATCGGGGCGATATCGCCGCCCACGAAGATCACGGTGTCGAACGCGCGCCTGCCGATCGGCCTGGTCTCGATCGGCAGCCCGGTATTGCCGCGAACCGGGCCGCCCGCCTGCGAAAGGACCTGGAACTCGTACGGGCTATGGCCGGCGGCCGTGGCTACCTGGTTGAAACTCGAAAGCGGCCCGGCGAGATCGAGCGCATCATAACCACGACAAACAAAGAACCCGATTCGATGCATGATGAAGTGGTCGGCCGATAACCCTGGTGATATCGCATTCTAAGGAGAAACGAAGCGCTTGCCGCATCTGTCCTGAAATGAGGGAAATACGTCTCTTGTGCCGATTGGAGGTCTCGCGATGCGAAGGTCCGAAACGGATGCACCCCAGCTGGTTCTGCCGGGATTCGACACCGGGCCGTGGATTCCGGAGCATCGCTTTTTCTTTGCGGTGATGCCCGCTTCAGACACGGCTGCGCGCATTGCGCGCGACGGCAGGCAACTGGCAGCCGAGGCGAGCATCGGCGGCCGGCCGCTTGAGGCGCAGCGCCTGCACATCACGCTGCAACTCGTGGGGGATGTCGTGTACGTGCCGGAAATCGATCTGGCACGCGCGCGCATCGCGGCAGCGAATGTCGACGTGCCGTCGTTCGATCTGAGCCTCGATCAGATCCTCAGTTTCAAGGGGCGCCCCGAGCATTGGCCCCTGGTGCTGATGCCGGGCGCCGGTGTGGAGGCATTGACCGACCTTCAGCGCCAACTCGCCGGCTCGCTCAGAGGCGCCGGCCTTCGTGTTTCGAATCGGCGTTTCACGCCTCATCTCACCTTGTTGTATGGCACCGGCAAGCTCGATCGACGCCCGATCGAGCCGATCGCCTGGACCGTGAGCGAGTTCGTCCTGATTCACAGCTGGCTCGGCAAGACCCGCTACGACGTCATGGCGCGCTGGCCACTGATGGGCGGCGCGCCGTGACCTCGTGCGCGAGCCGCGAGCCGGATCCGCCATTGCCTGGCCATCGGCTCGATGAAGCTCATGCCTCGTCGAGCTTCGTCAGGTAGTCGCTGAACCAGCGTGCGGCGGGCCCGCTCGACCGATCCGCGCGCCGGATCAAGGACAGGCCGTAGCGGATCGAGTGCCGGTCGGATAGCCGAATCGGAACGAGGCGGCCATGCCGCAGATCCTCCTCGACCAGGTGCATCGGCATCGATCCCCAGCCCAGGCCGGCGAGAAGCAGACGATGCTTGGCGCCGAGATCGGCCACCTTCCAGGTACGCGTGGCGTAAATGCCGAACGATTGCCCTTCGGTGAGCTGGCTTCGGTCCGTCAGGACGAGTTGGGTATGTTCGCGTGCCTCCGACAGCGGGATGCGCTGCCGCCGCTTGGCGAGCGGATGCTGGGGCGAGGCCACCGTCACCAGCTCGATGGTGCCGATCGAGGTGGCATCGATCGCATCCGGCCAGTTCGGCACGGGCCCGCTGATACCGAGCGTGCAGTGGCCGTCGAGCACCAGCTTCATCACGCCGCCCAGGGCCTCGATCGTCAAATTGAGCGCGACCGTCGGAAAGGTTTCGGCAAACGCCTGCAGCGCTTCGACCAGCCTCGGCAGCGGAAACATCACATCCACCGCCAGCGGCAGCTCGGCTTCGACTCCCTCCTTCAAGCCGGCGGTTTTCGCCTGCAACTGGCCCATCAGCATGTCGAGCTTGCGCGCATCGGCGAACACGACTTCCCCGGCAGGCGTCAGCTGCGGGCGTCGCTTGCCCCGCTCGAACAACGCAATGCCGAGTTGTGCCTCCAGGTTGGCAACGGCATAGCTGACCACCGACTGCGCTCGGTTCAGGCGCCTCGCGGCACCGGAAAAGCTGCCTGCCTCGACGACCATGACGAAAAAGCGGAGTTGATCCAGGTTCGGGCTGCGGTCCATTTCTATCAAGAAAATTGATTTCAACGATCCATTTTATCCAATTGTTTGGATAGTCAGCCTGGCCTACAGTCACCCTCGAGCAGCGCCAAGCCGGCGCTTGCCGGCCTGATCGGAGCGCTTCGGCTTTCGATGCGCGTTGCGAAATCGCCTTGCGTGGCGCGTCGGCCGAGCTCGTCAAAGAACCAACCAGGAGTGTTCATGTTCATTGCCATCAACCAGTTTCTGTATCGCGCCGTCGGGCGAAGCCCGGCAGTCAATCTGGTCCTGTCGGTCCTCAGCCGCGTGCTTGTCGCGGCGGTGTACGTGGGGGCGGGTATCAGCAAGATCTTCAACTACGCCGGCACGCAGCAGTACATGGCGCACATGGGCGTGTCGAGCGCGCTGCTGCCGCTGGTGATTCTGATCGAGATCGCCGGCGGTATCGCGCTGATCGTGGGCTTCATGACGCGCGCGGCCGCCCTCGGTCTCGCGATTTTCTCCGTGGTGCCGGCAGTCGTCTTCCACGGCGGCGGCGACCAGACGCAGCAGACATTTTTCATGATGAATCTGTCGATGGCCGGCGGCTTGCTGGTGCTCGTGCTGAACGGTGCGGGCCGCATCGCCTTCGACGGAGACGATCGGGCGAAGCAGGGCGGCTGAGCTTGC